>DASWMR010000279.1:0-7936 GCA_036399635.1 Actinoplanes sp.
GCCGTACTATCCGAACGTCTGGGGTCTGCCGGGCGGCGCCGTCGAGCCGGGCGAGACCGCCGTCCAGGCCGCGGAACGCGAGCTGCTCGAGGAGACCGCGTTGCGCCCGGCCGCGCCGTTGCGCCTGTTCACCCGCCAGGAGCTGGCCGAGCAGAGCCGCGTGAAGAGCTACTTCGCCGGCCCGAGCACCGCGGTGCAATCCGACGTGGTGCTCGGCGAGGGCGCCGCGATGCTCTTCATCCCCGGGGCCGAGCTCCTCGACCGGCCGTTCACCCCCGGCACCGCCGAGGTGATGGCCCGCTTCCTCGAATCGACGTCCTACCCGGAGTTGCGGGCGGCGGCCGCCGATCTCAGCACCCGCTAGCGCGCATGTCACCATGGCTCCCGTGACCGGGCCCGGAGACGGTGGTGCGAGGCGACGCGGACGGCCGTGGCTGATCGCGCTGATCACCGCGTGGGCGCTGGTTCTCGTCGCGGTGAGCGTGTGGTCGGTGGGGCACGAGCGGGCGTCCGTGCCCGAGCAGCGCGACATCGCGCAGGCGCTGCCCGCGTTGCAGAAGGCCGCCGGGGTTCTGTTCGCGGCCGCTGGTGGCCCGGGGCGGGCCGTCATCCTCGGCGAGCTGACACTCTCCAAGGACTGCCGGGTCACGCCGGTGCGGTCCGGGATCGCGGCGGTCCGGGACGTGACCGTCCATGTGCGGGCGGGGGAGGCGCGCGCGACGCTGGAGGCGATTGCGGCGGAGCTTCCGGAGAGCTATCAGGCGGACGTCGCGGCCTTCCGGGGCGGCAGCGAGCTCTCGCTGCACGCGGACGCCGGCAACTTCATCGGCATCGACGCGGAGGTCAAGGCGGCGGCGTCCACCCTGACGGTGCAAGTCACCACCGGGTGCCGGCCGCTCGGGTCCGGCGAGCTCAACCGGGCGGACCCCCCGGCTGGCCCGGCGCCAGCCGTGCTGAGCGAGCTGCTGGGGGTGCTCGGCGCCCAGCCGGTCGCGTTCCGGTCGGGCGCCGCCGCCGGCGCGGCAGGCGCCGGAGGCACCCAAGCGGTCCGCGTCGTGGCCTGCCCGGCTGGTGGGGTGGCGGGCACCTTCGTGGTGGACGGGGTGCCGACGCCGGGGGATCTGAGGCAGCGCCTTCGCCGGTTCAGCTCGGGCGAAGGCGCGGTGCGGGATGAGGAATCGGTGCATGCCTATCGTGCCGGGGCCGATTCCGTGGTCGTCGTGCCCGATGGACCGCGCTTGAGAGTAAGTGCGAGCACCTCGTGTTGAGGTGACTGGCCGCTCGCAGTGAGCCATTCGCGAGTAGCTTTCACAAACGCCGGATAGGGGGCAGATTACTGCATAGCGTGTGGAGGCGACGGCCTGCCCATGCGGGTCGCGTCGGGTCCGACACACGGTGGTGATGATGGCCGGAATGCATCGGCGTACTCCGCGGCGACGCGTTGCCTGGGTCCTGGTTCTCGTTCTGGGTGGGCTGGTGGTGCTCACCGGCGCCGTGATCTTGCCGAGCCGGTCGCAACGGGAGCCCTTCCGGCTCAGTGCGGCGACTCCCTGCCCGTCGGACTCGCTCACGTCATCGACCACGCCCACGCCCGACCCGGATGCCACGACCGGGCTGGCGGCTCCGTCGACATCCTCGACCACGCCGACCACGGAGCCGGCGACTCCGGCCGAAACGGAAACGACGGCGACGGCGGCGATGCAGCGGCGCGCAGCGGTAGCCGTCACGGCCACGGCCTGCCCGTCGGCGACGGAGACGACCACCGCAACAGCGACGGCGACCGCGACGCCAAGCGCCTCGCCCAGCGTGACGGCCACGCTCAGCGCATCGCCCTCAGCCAGCGTCACGACCTCACCGTCGGCCACCGCGAGCCCGACTGTGACCGCCACCGCGACTCCCTCCGCCTCGGCGACCACCAAGCCGCCGGTGCCGGTTGCGCCGACCAACGTCCGGGTCGCGGCCGGGAACTCGTCGATCAAGGTGTCCTGGACGGCGTCGGCCGACAACGGGACCAAGATCACCGGGTATGTGGCGTCCGCCTCGCCGGGGCCGGCCACCTGCACCACTACCGGAACGACCAGCTGCGTGCTCGGCGGTGCGGCCGGGACCTTGTACGCGGTCAGTGTGGTTGCGCTCTCGGCGGGCGGGTCCTCGGCCGAGAGTGAGCCCTCCGCCGCCGTCGTTCCCACGACCGTGCCGGTCAGTGCCACCCCGCCGGACACGGACCTGCCGCTGGACACCGCGGACGGCGCGATCTCCTCGGCCGAGCCGGGCCAGGAACTCGTGGTGCTCGGGTCCGGTTACGCGTCGTACTCCAGTGTCACGATCACCGTGTACTCGGAGCCGAACGTGTTGGCGACCGCCATCGCGGACGCCGGCGGAGCGTTCAAGCAGTCGGTGCCGGTGCCGGCCAACCTCAGCAGCGGCACCCACTCGTTCGTCGCGGCGGGGGTGGACCCGAGCGGCAACTTCCGGGCTCAGCGCCTGGACGTCACGGTTGGCAGCTCCGGTGACAACAACAACGGCGGCGGTGGCGGCCTGCCGGTGACCGGTACGGCGGTGATCTGGTTGATCGTCTCGGGCTTCGCCCTGACGCTCGCCGGCGTCGCGGTGCGAGCGATCTGGCGCTGACCCGCAAAGCCCAGCCGACCCGCAAAGCCCAGCCGACCCGCAAAGCCCAGCCGACCCATGACTGGCCCGCAGGTTGATCAGTAGACGAGGGCCTGGGCCTCGGGGGACATGATCTCCTCGACGAAGACGGCGGCGCCGGCTATCCGGATGCCCTTCAGTACGTCGTCCGGGCCGATCTCGCGGCGGGCCGCGCACTGGGTGCACAGTGTCACCCGGCCGCTGGTCAGCAGCAGGTCGAGCAGGTCGGGCAGTGGGGCGGCGTGCGGCAGCTCGAAGTCGGCCGCCCGCCCCGGCAGGGCGAACCAGGCCGACTCGCCGGTCAGCCAGAATGACACGTCCACGCCGGACGCGGCGGCCGTGCTCGCCACCGTGAACGCCTGTGAGCAGCGTTCCGGGGAGTCCGCCCCGGCGGTTGCCTTGACGACCAACAAGCGTCCCATGGCGGCCAGCATAAGATGGGCCGGTCATGGTTACGGAAATCGGGTTCGTGAGCCTGCTGGTCGCCGGTCTGGGCGCGCTGGCGGGCGGTTTCGGCTATCTGGCTATGCGGGTGGCGAGGGGGCGTTGGTGAGCGGCGGCAAGACGGACAACCCACTGGGACCACCACCGTGGCTGAACGCCCCGCCGGTCGAGAGTTATCCCTATGAGGACACCCACGATCTGCGTACCGGGCCTGATCTGCACCCGGCGCTGCTCGGGCTGCTGCCGTTCGTCGGGCTGTGGCGCGGGCGCGGGCAGGGCGGCTTCCCGGCGGAGGAGGACTACAACTTCGGCCAGGAGGTGCGGATCAGCCATGACGGGCGTCCCTTCCTGCGGTACGAGGCCCGGTCGTGGCTGCTCGACGACGACTCCAAGGCGTTGGGCGAGTGGGAGGCCGAGTCCGGGTTCTGGCGTCCGGTGCTGGCCGACGGTCGGGCGACCGACGAGATGGAAGCCACGATGATCTCGCCGGAGGGCGTCGCCGAGATCTACCTGGGCAAGACCATCGGCACCACCCGGCTGGAGATCGAGGCGGACGCCGTCGCGCATACGCCGTCCGGCCGCCCGGTGACCGGCGGGCATCGACTCTTCGGCATCGTCGATGGGGCGCTGCTGTACGCCTACGAGATCGCGATGGCAGACAGCGGCCTGCATCCGCACATGTCCGCCCGGCTGCTGCGCATCGGCGGCTGACGCACCGGCAGTTCGGTGGCCCAATAGTGGTGGTGCGTATATAGGTGAGCAGAGCAAGCCTGGGCGGTAGCCCAAAAAGTCAGTAGCCAAAAAGTCAGTAGCCCAGCAAAGTCAGCAGCTGCGGGGTCCACGGCGACCGGGTCCGGTGCACGCCGTCCAGCGAGACCGCCTCGGCCAGCCCGCGCAGCGCGGACGCCAGCCAGATGGCGTCCGCACCGGCCAGCTCGTCGATGGTGACCATGCGCTCCTCGCCGCGCAGGCCGACCGACGGCGCGCGGGCGAGCAGCTCGGCCGCCGTGGTGCCGGGCAGGATGCCGGTCATGTCCGCGGGCACTGTGGCAAGCGCGGAACCGGCGAGCCAGATCAGTGACGCGGTCGGTGCCTCCAGGGCGTACCCCTCGGTGGAAAGCCAGACGACGTCGTCGGCGCCCTGCCGGCGCGCCCACCGCCGGGCCGCGAAATTGCCGGCGTAGGAGAGCGACTTGGCCGCGGTGAGTGACCACGGCGGCCGCCGGCCCAGGGCGTAGCCGACGTCCGCGCTCAGCAGCCGGATGCCGTCGCGCCGTTCGGCGAGCGTCGCGGGTGCGATGGGGGAGACCGTGACGTGCAGCGATTCCCTGGTGTGCAGGATCCGCAGGGCACCCTCGGGTGCCTCCCAGCCGGCGATCTCGGCGCGGACCCGTTCCTCGATCTCCGCTCGCGGCGGCAACTCGAGGTCAAGTAGTTCGGCGGAGCGGGCCAGCCGGTCGAGATGGGCGTCGAGCAGCCACGGGCCGGACGGACGGAGGTGCACTGTCTCGAAGACGCCGTCGCCGAAGAGTTCGTCGGCCGAGACGAGGACGCGATCTGCCACCGCCGGAGCGTAGCCTCGTACCGTGTCCGCCACTTCGCTCGCCGCCATGCTTCGGGAACGCGGCCTCCGGCTCACGCCGCAGCGCCAGCTCATTCTGGAAGCGGTGCACGATCTCGGCCATGCGACTCCCGAGCAGGTGCATACCGCGGTGCGGGAACGGGCCGCCGGCGTCAACATCACGACGGTGTACCGGACGCTCGAACTCCTCGAGGAGCTCGGGCTGGTCAACCACACGCACCTGTCGCACGGCTCCCCGACGTACCACGCCGCGGGTGAGGACCAGCACGTTCACCTCGTCTGCCGTGGCTGCGGCTCGATCAGCGAGGTAGACCCGACGGTGATGCTGCCGGTGACCGACCGGCTGCTCGCGGAGCAGAGCTTCCGCGTCGATGTCGGCCACGTCTCGCTGTTCGGCGTGTGCGGGAACTGCAAGGAGCTGTGACGCGCGTGCGGGATTTGCAAAAGCAGGGCAAGAAGCTGTGCGGGGGAGCGCGATGACCGTCGTCATGATTGAGGATCTTGATCCGACGTCCGCCGATGCTGGCGTGCCGGCGCACTATGGCGATCCGATGCGCGAGCAGCGCACCCTGGCCACCGGGGTGGGCTTGGTCGACCGCTCCAACCGGGACGTGCTGGCTGTCCCGGGCGAGGAGCGGGCGAGTTGGCTGCACACCCTGACCACCCAGCACCTCACCGCGCTGGGCCGGAACGAGGGCACCGAGCTGCTCGTGCTCTCCCCGCACGGGCATGTCGAGCACCACGCGTTGGTGACCGAGGACGGCACCACCGCCTGGCTGGACACCGAGCCGGGCGCCGGCGCCGGCCTGCTGAAATACCTCGAGATGATGCGCTTCTTCACCCGGGTCGAGCCGCGCGACGCCACCGCCGAGATCGCGGTGCTGTCCCTGGTCGGTCCGGGGGCGGCCGAGCTCTTCGGTGACCTGGCGAAGCCCCGGGTGGGTGCGGTGCCGGGCCCGAAGTTCGCCGCCGGGTCCGTGCCGCCGGCGGCGACGAGCCACTACGACGTACGCGAGTACGAAGGTGGCCTAGCTCGACGCGTACCCCTCGGTGTTGATCTGCTGGTTCCGCGGGCCGCCAAGGATGCCGTGATCGCCAAGCTCGGCGTCCCGCTGGCCGGCCTCTGGGCGTACGAGGCGATCCGGGTCGAACGGCACGTGCCCCGACTGGGCTGGGAGACCGACCACCGCACGATCCCGGCCGAGGCGGAGTTCATCGGCCCGGCAGTGCATCTCGACAAGGGTTGCTATCGCGGGCAGGAGACGGTCGCCCGAGTGCATCACCTGGGTCGCCCGCCGCGCCGCCTGGTCCTGCTGCACCTCGACGGCATCGCCACCGATCAGCCGCCGGCCAAGGGCACCCCGGTGCTCGCCGACGGCCGGGCGGTCGGCTTTGTCGGCACCGCCGTCCGGCACTACGAGCTGGGCCTGGTCGCGCTGGCCGTGCTCAAGCGCAACGTCCCCGACGACGCCGATCTGCGGGTGGGCGAGTCGGCAGCCGCAGTGGATGCTTGAGAGTGGATGCCTGAGCGATGACCGGGACCGTGATCACCGTCGCGCCGACCGGTGCGGAGAGCAGCAAGGCCGACGTACCGAACCTGCCCGTCACCCTCGATGAGCTGGTGTCGACCGCCAAGGAGTGCGAGGCGCTCGGCGCCTCGATCATTCACGTGCACATCCGGGACGCCGCCGCCCGGCCCACCCTCGATCAGGGCCGGTTGCGGGCCACCGTCGCGGCGCTGCGCGAATCCACCGACCTCATCGTCCAGCTCTCCTCCGGCGGCGCGGTCACCGACCCGGAGTCCGAGCGGCTGGCCGTGCTCGACGCGGCTCCGGAGATGGCGTCCTGCACGATGGGCACGGTCAACTTCGGCGACGGGGTCTTCCTGAACCGCTGGGCGTTCATCGTCGACCTGCACACCCGCATGCAGGAGCTGAGCATCGTCCCGGAGTACGAAATCTTCGACCTGGGCCAGCTCACCACGCTCCAGCGGCTGCTCGACAAGCACGGCCTGCCGGCCGGCGGCCACGTGCACGTCGACC
This sequence comes from Actinoplanes sp., assembly GCA_036399635.1. Taxonomy (GTDB): domain Bacteria; phylum Actinomycetota; class Actinomycetes; order Mycobacteriales; family Micromonosporaceae; genus Actinoplanes. Next base: position 6,718 of record DASWMR010000279.1, read on the forward strand.
TCGTGATGGGCGTGCCCGGCGGGATGCCGGGCACCACGGCGGCGCTGGTCGCATGCGAGCAGGCGATCCGCGACCTGCCGGCCGGAACCACCTTCGCGGCGACCGGCATCGGTCGCAGCGCCATCCCGGTCATGCTCGCCGCTCTCTCGGCCGGCGGTCACCTGCGGGTCGGCATGGAGGACACCTTGACGTACGCGAGGGGCCGCGCGGTCGAGTCGAACATGCAACTAGTCGCGCGTGCGGTCGGCTTCGCGCAGCTGGCCCAGCGGCCGCCGGCGACCACCACCGAGGCCCGCGACCTGCTCGGCGTCCCGCCCCGGTGATCGTCGCGAAGGTGGCCGACTCGATTCACGCTTGCTGGAGTTAGCGTTTTGCTTGCAAGAGCTAGCACCGCGGGCTACCGTCGAATGCATGGCCACTCCGAAGGACCTGCCTGAGGACATCGGAAGCTTCATCCGCGATCTGCGGCAGACCGCCAAGATCTCACTGCGGCAGCTCGCCGACCGGGCGGGCGTGAGCAATCCCTACCTCAGCCAGATCGAGCGTGGCCTGCGCAAGCCCAGCGCCGAGGTGCTTCAGCAGATCGCCAGCGCGCTGCGGGTTTCGACGCCCGCGATGTACCTGCGGGCCGGCCTGCTGGACAGCGAGGGTCAGCTGGGCGTGCTGGCCGCCATCGCCGGCGATCCCGAGCTGACGATGGGGCAGAAGCAGTCCCTTTCGCAAATTTACGAGACGTTCCGCAACGAGAACGCCCGCACGCGGCAGCCAGCCGCTTCCCATGACATTGAGCCCACTCCGAGTCCCGAGGAGACAACAGCATGACCGAGCAGACCAAGACCCGTTTTCCCGCCCCGCTCTACGCCGCCGCCGGCGCCGGCGACCTGGCCTACCAGCAGCTGCGCAAGCTGCCGTCGGTGGTGACCGAGCTGAGTGAGCGCGCCGCCGCGTCCCTGCGGGTCTACAACGAGCAGGCCGGCGCCAAGGCCGCCGAGTTCCGCGACAAGGCCTCGACCGCCGACTTCGACGCCCTGCGGGGCAACGCCGGCAGCGTGGCGACCTCGCTGGCCCAGCTGGCCCAGGAGCGCACCGTCGCCGCGTACACGGCCCTCGTCGCCCGGGGTGAGCGGGTCGTCGGCATCGGTGTTGTCAGTGCCGCCGATGTGGTCAACACCGACCTGGAGACCACCGCCGAGCCGAAGGCCGTCGAGGCGCCGAAGCC
>DASWMR010000280.1:0-2864 GCA_036399635.1 Actinoplanes sp.
GACGGCGGCGAGTTCAAGGTCCGCAAGGTAATCGACATCCCCGCCGAGCCCGCCGACGCGGCCGATCTGCCCCCCGCGCTGCAGCCGTTCGGTGCGGTGCCGCCGCTGGTCACCGACATCGACCTCTCCGTCGACGACCGCTTCCTGTACGTGTCCTGCTGGGGCACCGGGGAGCTGAAGCAGTACGACGTCAGTGACCCGTTCCACCCGGTGCAGACCGGCTCGGTCCGGCTCGGCGGAGTGGTCGGCCGGGTGGCGCACCCGTCGTTCCCGGACGAGCGACTGGCCGGCGGCCCGCAGATGGTCGAGGTGTCCCGGGACGGCAAGCGGGTCTACGTGAGCAACTCGCTCTACGGCTCGTGGGACGACCAGTTCTATCCGGACGGGGTGGGCGCCTGGCTCGCGAAGCTCGACGTGGACACGACGAACGGCGGCCTCAGCCTCGATCCGAGGTTCTTCCCGCACGGTGACGAGTTCCGCGGCCGCCGGGTGCACCAGACCCGCTTGCAGGGCGGCGACGCCAGCTCCGATTCATACTGTTTCCCGTCCGCGTGAGCTGGGGGCAACTGGCCGCGCTGATCGCGCTGGGCGCCTTCCACGGTCTGAACCCGGCGATGGGCTGGCTGTTCGCGGTCGCCCGGGGCATGCAGGAACGCTCCCGGCGGGTGCTGCTGACCTCGCTGCCACCGATCGCGGCCGGGCACCTCGCCTCGGTCGCGATCGTCGCGGCGGTGGTGTCGGCGACCGAGTCGGTGCTGGCCGCGAACGTCGTCGGGATAGCCGGCGGCCTGGTGCTGGTCGGTTTCGGCCTGTGGCGGCTGCTCTCCGAGCGGCATTTCCGCTGGGCCCGGATGCGCCTGTCGACGACCCAACTGGCCGGCTGGTCGTTCCTGATGTCGTCGGCGCACGGCGCCGGCCTGATGCTGCTGCCGGTGCTGGCCACCACCACGGTCGCCACCCGGATGGACCACCCGATGCCGGGCGCCCGGCTGAACGGAACCCCGGCCGCGGCCCTCGAGGGGGTGGCCGCGGCCGGGGTGCACACCCTGGCAATGTTCGCCGTCATGGCTGCGTGCGCGTTGATCGTCTACGAATTCGTGGGCGTAAACATCCTCCGAAAGGCCTGGTTCAACATGGACAAAATCTGGGCCGGCGTGATGGTCGGTGCGGGAGCCCTGACCATTGCGCTAACCGCCTGAGCCGCGGGGTCACGCCGCATGGAGCAAGGCTAAGAGGGGGCAGGGCCGCGAGGGGTCAGCGGGTGTGGACGACGCCGGCTGCGCCGCCGCCGCGGCGGGCTGGTTCGGCGGCGGCGATCAGGCCGCCGTACCTGGTGAACTCGATGGCGGTTGCGGCGCCCAGTTCGGCGATGTCCGGGCCGAAGACATGGCCCAGGGGTTCCAGGGACGGGCCGTAGGTGGTGTGGAACGCGGGCTCGGCCTGGATGCCGGCCGAGTTGCGCTGGGAGGCACGCGGGGCGGCCATCGCCTCGGGCAGCGTCTGGCCGAGGATCAGGCGATTGACCAGCACCTGCAGGACGGTGGTGATGATGGTGGCGCCGCCCGGTGAGCCTAGTGCCAGTAACGGCTTGCCGTCCTTCAGCACGATCGTCGGGGACATCGAGCTGCGCGGGCGCTTCGACGGGCCGGGCAGGTTGGGGTCGGGGGCGTCGCCCTGCGTACCGGTGAAGTTGAAGTCGGTCAGTTCGTTGTTGAGCAGGAAACCCCGGCCGGGTACGACCATCGCGTTGCCGCCGGTCTGCTCGATGGTCAGGGTGTACTCGGCCACGTTGCCCCACTTGTCGGCGACCGTGAGGTTCGTCGTGCTCTGGCCCTGCTCGGTGGGGCCGCCGACGGTTGCCGGGGTGCAGCCGCGGGCGTTGATGTCGCCCGGCGGGACCGGCTTGACCAGGGCCGTCGTCGGGGAGACCTGGCAGGCCCGCTGCGCCGCCCACCGGTCCGAGATCAACTTCCGGAGGACGGCGGGGGACGTGTCGGCACCGACGTAGCGGTTGCGGTCGGCGAAGGACAGTGCGGACGCCTCCAGATACCAGTGCAGCACCTGGGTGACGTCCCGCCCGGACAGCCGGGCCTGCTCGATGATGTTCAGCGCCTCGCTCACCGCGGTGCCGCCACTGGACGGCGTCGACATGCCGTAGATGTCTAGGCCACGGAAGTCCGACCGGGTGGGTGCGGGAAAGCGCAGGCGGTACGCGGCCAGGTCGCGCGCGGTCAGCACGCCGGGGCGGATCGGGTAGGTCCAGGTGCCGATCGGGTCGTCCGCGACCGGCGGGTGCTGAATGGTGCGGATGACGTCGGCGCCGACCGGGCCGTGGTAGAGCACGCCGGTGCCGCGCCGGGCGATCAAGCGGTAGGTGTCGGCCAGGTCGGGGTTGCGCTGGATCGAGCCGACCGCGGGTGGCTGCCCGCCCGGCAGGTAGAGCTCGCTGGTCGAGTCGAACTGGCCGAACGGGGCCGCGTTGTCGGCGATCTGCTGGCGGAACGTGGCATCCACGGTGAAGCCCCGGTCGGCCACCTTGGCGGCCGGCTGCAGCAGGCTGCCGAGCGACCGGGTGCCCCACTTGCGGGCCGCCGCCTCCCAGGTGGCGAGCGTTCCGGGCACGCCGGCGGAGAGGCCGCTAACTCGGGCCTCGTCGAACTCGTACGGCAGGCCGTCGGCGGGGTCGAGGAAGTAGGTGGGGGTCATCGTGGCCGGCCCGGTCTCACGGCCGTCGATTGTCGAGACGCTGCGCCGCTTGGCGTCGTAGTAGACGAAGAAGCCGCCACCGCCGATACCGGCGGAGAACGGCTCGGTGACCCCGAGGGCGGCCGCGGCCGCGACGGCGGCGTCGGCCGCGTTGCCGC
>DASWMR010000281.1:0-4617 GCA_036399635.1 Actinoplanes sp.
CAGCCGGTGCCAGCGGGTGTCGGCCAGCAGGGCGCGGATCAACCACCGGGTCGCGTCGGTGGCGAACCGGTCGTCGACCAGGATGTCCTCGAAGTCCGACGGGCCCGATCCCACCGGCGTGAGGACGGTGCCGAGCCGGTGCCGGGTGGCGGTCAGCGCCGCGCCGGCGACGAGGACACCGTCGCGGCGGACCAGGACCAGCCGCAACCGGCCCGGCGTGCCGTAGGCCGCCCACCAGGACCGGTTCCACGGGCTCGACTGGAACGGCGTGGCGGCCGCGCAACGGCCGTGCAGGTCGTCCCATTCTTGCTCGATAACGCCGAGCGCATCATCGCCGTCCCGCGTCTCCGTCGACCATTCCGCGTCTCCGGTGGCGTCAATTGAGCGATTGTCATCAATATTGTCGCGGCGCGGGCCGGTGGATGATTCCCCACCCGTCGAACCGGCCGGCCGGCGTGTCGCGGATTGACGGAGAGACCGTATCGACGAAATTGTCCTCAGCCCTCTCGGAAACAGCGTTCTTGACCAGTGGATTTGTATTCCGCCACCACTATTACCGGCCCCGATGGAGGATGCATCGGCCGACTGACGGCCGATATCGGTCGCGCGAACCGTTCCCGATAAAACGCACTATTGGGAAGAGCTGCCGATGCGCCGCACATATCCTCGTGGAGCGGGCGCGGCGCGTGTCTCTATCGTCCAGCGATGACCTGTTGGGCTGCCCACAATTGGGGTCATCCGGCTGGACCGGCCGGGCGCCGACAAAAGCCGCGGTAGCGCCGGGTGCGCATGATCGAATTTGTCTTACGTCACATTGCCGGATCGCGCCAAATGCAAAACCGGTCAGCCAGCATCAATGCCTCGACAAGGCGCTGGGAGGCCGGAAGCCGGTGCTCCGAATTGCTTTTCGAGGCAGCCGGGCGGAACAAAAGCCTGATTCCGACATATACCTTAGGTCGTTTTCTGGCCACCGGTGCCATTGACGACTTGTACGTTGGTCAACAAGTCGCGGCGAGCGGAAGGAGCGACGGTGCCCCAGTTCCGATCCCAGCCCCGATCCCAGCCCCGCCCCCAGCCCTGGCTCCGGCCGGTCGGCCCGCGGCACGCGCGCCGGCGGCGTGGCGGCCACGCGCGGCAGCGCCGGCCCCGGTCCACGGCATACCGGCTGCTGGCATTGACCGTCGCCCTGCTGTCGGTCCTGTCGATGAGCTCGTTCCCCCAGGTGCGCGATCGCCGGGCCTACGTGCTGGCCGACCGGTCCGCCACCACCGGCATCGCCATTCCGGGCACGACCCTGCTCTACGACAGCAGCGAAGCGCTGGACGCCTACCTGGACGGCGTGGTCGCCGCCGGCGTGCAATGGCTGCGATTCGACGCGCCGTGGACGCAGATCGAGACGGCACCCGGCGTCCGGGACTGGTCAAACCTCGACCGGGTCGTCACCCGCGCCGCCGAGCGGGGCCTCTCGATCGACCTGGTCCTCGGCACGGTCGCGGAGTGGGCGCGGCCGGCCGGCACCGACTGGCGGCAGGGCGCGTCGACGACCGAGCAACGCGACGGGTTCGCGGTGTTCGGCGCCGCGGTCGCCGAGCGGTACGCCGACCGGGTCGTCGCCTACGAGGTATGGAACGAGCCCAACCTGCCCGGTTCGTGGGCGCCCCAGCCCAATGCCGCCGACTACCTGCAGCTGCTGCGGCAGACCTACGCGGCCGTCCGGGCGGCGGACCCGGAGGCGGTGGTGGTCTCCGGCGGCACCGGCGGCGGCTCGACCGGAATCGCCAGCCTGCTCTGGTATGAGTCGCTGTACCGCGCGGGTCTCAAGGATGTCTGTGACGCTGTCGCCGTGCATCCCTACCCGGACGCTCCGGTGTTGCTGAGCGGCGAAATGGCCCAGGCGCTGGAGATCCGCGCCCTGATGACCGCGAACGGCGACGGTGACAAGGCCCTGTGGGGTACCGAGGTCGGCGTGCCGACCGGCGGCACGCCGTCGGTGGACGAGACGGTGCAGGCCACGATGGTCACCGGACTGCACGACGTCTGGGCCACCGTGCCGAACCGGGGCCCGCTGATGTATTACACGCTGCAGGACACCGGCGGCACGGACCGGGAGGGCTATTTCGGCCTGCTGCGCCCGGACGGCTCGGAAAAGCCGGCCTACTCGGCACTGCGGACCCTGACCGACAGCTGATCAGGCGGCGGGCATACCTCTCGAAGGGGCGGACGAGGCCGTCCCGGGCCTTCCAACGGCCACCGGGACCACCACGGCATCGGCCGTCACGATCCCCTGACCGGGTCGGCGCGGGGTGGGTTCGCGCCCCGCGCCACCCGAGCAAAGCAAAGCAATCTATAAGCGAACTCTGACCTTCCCCGATGGCGGGATTAGCAAAAGGCGCCGTACGGTATCGAGGGTTGTTAATTTTCTGGCCGCCCTGCTGGCAGGTTCTGTTCAGCTGGCGTCCACCGAATGAACGGGAGGCTCCGGCATGACGGCACAGCCGCTTGCGATCTCTCAGCCACTCGCGATCTCCCAACCACTGCGGCTCTCGCTGCCGGCGCCGATCTCACCGGCCGCTCCCGGCCTGTTCCCGAGCCAGCCGAAGAGCTGTTTCGGCCGGCTGGCCGGGCCGGTCTGGCCGTGGCGCGGCGAGGGCATGGTCCAGCTCTCCCGGACCACCGCGGTTGCTCGCCTGGAGCCGATCTCCCTCGCCGAGCTCAACGCGCGCGCCGAGCTGCAGATCCGGGTGGACCGCAAATACGTCCTCCCGCTCGCGGACGCGATGCGTCTGCTGCACGGGCTCCATGTGTCCACCCGGGTCCTGGAAATCGACGGGGAGCGCACCTTCCGCTACCAGTCGGTCTATTTCGACACGCCGGAGCTGACCAGTTACCGGCTCGCCGCCCTGCGCCGCCGTCGCCGGTTCAAGATCCGCACGCGGACGTACGTCGACTCCGCGCTGTGCTTCCTCGAGGTCAAGACCGAGGGTTACCGCGGCGGCACCGTCAAGGACCGGGTCTCATACGACCTGACCTGCGAGGAATCCGTCGACCCGGGGCGCTGGTTCGTCGACCAGGTGCTCGGACTGCCTGACCACGTGACCTTCGCGCCGGTCCTGCGCACCCGATACCGGCGGACCACCTTCTACATCCCGGACGGCAACTCCCGGGTCACCGTGGACACCGACCTGAGCTGGCTGGACACCGACGGGCGGCACCTGGCCCTGCCGGAGGTGGCCGTGGTGGAGAGCAAGACCGCGTCGGCCGCCAGCCTCGTCGACCGGTTGCTCTGGCGCTCCGGTCACCGGCCGGCCCGCATCTCCAAGTACGCCACCGGCCTGGCCGCGCTGCGACCCGAGCTGCCCGGGGTGCCGTGGCGGCGCACCATGCGCCAGAGCACCTCGATCCGCCGAACGGTGGATGGCGCCTCGGCCTTCTGAGCAGGCCATACTGCGCGCCATGCAGATGACGTCAGTACGCCTCGGAGGCCTGTTGGCCGCGGTCGGCGGCCTTCTGAGCGCGGCCGTCATGGTGTTCTCGCCCGGCATCGGTGGGGACCTCACCCAGCAACTCGCGGACGTCGCGCACTCCGATGCACTGGTCGCGACCAACCTGCTGGACCTGTTCGCCACCCTCCTCATCGTGGTCGGGGTGCTGGCGGTGCTCCAGGTGCTGGCAGCCGACCCGCAGGGCGAGCCGTTCGCCGTGGCGGCCCGGCCGCTGGTGGTGATCGTCGGCGCGATCGCCCTGATCGGCGACGCGCTGTCGCTGGTGCCGTACCGGCTGATCGCCGAGAACTACGCGCTCAGCACCGACGCCAACCGCCAGTCGGTGCTGGACTCGGCCTTCTCGATGAACGCGACGCTCTTCGCGTTCGGGGCCCTGGAGTCGCTGCTCTTGGCCGGCCTGATTCCGGTACTCGTGGGCAGCGCGATCCTGCGCACCCGGCTGTTCCCGCAGTGGCTGGCCTTCGCGGCGTTGGCCGGCGGGGCGGTCGAGATCGTGCTGAGCGTTCTCGCGCTGCTGCCCGCAAACACCCCCGATCTGAGCATCCTGGACATGATCGCCCGGCTCTTGATCGCCGCCACGTTGGTCGCGGCCGGCTTCCTCATGTGGCGGGGGGAGGGCACGGCGAGCAGGCCGTGAGGGCGGTCCCGGGCGCCGATCGACGGGCAAATCATCGGAGTCGATCCCTGCTAACCTTTCCCGAAGTCGATCGACCGGGGTGCCTTTGCCCCCCGGCCGAACGGGAGTCGACACGAGGAGAGAAACTCTTGCGTACCCTTCTGCGTGCGGGCGCCGTCGCGCTTGCCACCACCACCGCCCTGCTCGGTGGCGCGCTCGCGGCCCAGGCCGCGCCGGCCCAGGTCGCCCAGCCGACCATCACGGTCGGGCCCCTGATCTTCAATCCGCGGGTGCAGGGCGACCACACCGGCAGCATTGACATCGCGATCAAGAACAACTCCGATGCGCCGTGGGGCGACGGGATCTCCGTTACCGAGCCGATCGCGAATACCTTCAACTTCGATAGCTTCGACGGTGCCAACGGTTGCGTCTTCGGCTACACCGACGACAACCGCACGATCGTCAACTGCGGGCTCGCCTTCAGCATCCCCGCCGGCG
>DASWMR010000282.1:0-2475 GCA_036399635.1 Actinoplanes sp.
ACGTGGTCGAGCTGCACGGCAACCTGGCCCGGATCGTCTGCCTGGGGTGCGGCGAGCTGACCCCCCGGCACGAGTTGGCGAGCCGGCTGACGGCGGCGAACCCGGGCTTCGCCGGCGTGGCGTCCGCGATCAACCCGGACGGTGACGTCGAGCTGGACGACGCGCAGCTGGACGGCTTCACCGTGGTGGACTGCCGGTCCTGCGGCGGACTGCTCAAGCCGGACGTCGTGTACTTCGGCGAGACCGTGCCCGCCGACCGGGTCGCCCGCAGCTTCGCGCTCGTCGCCACCGCGCGTACCCTGCTCGTTCTCGGGTCGTCGTTGACCGTGATGTCGGGCCGCCGGTTCGTGCTGCGCGCCGCCAAGGACGGCATCCGGGTCGCGATCGTCAACCGCGGCGTGACGCGCGGCGAGCCGTACGCCGGCCTCCTCATCGACGCCCCACTGGGCATCGTGCTGCCCAATCTGGTCGACGCTCTCGTTGACCACCGTTAGGGTGCCGCGGGTGAGCGACTACCTCGAAGTCAACCTGGCCAACTGGAACGAGCGCGCCGCCGCCCACGCGGCTTCCCCGAGCTACCCCGTGCAGCGCTTCGCCGATGATCCGGCCTACCTGAGCAGCGTGGTCCAATTCGATCGCGCCCTGCTGGGCGACATCACCGGGCATCGCGGCATCCACCTGCAGTGCCACATCGGTACCGACACCGTCTCGCTCGCTCGGCTAGGCGCCGAGATGACCGGTCTCGACTTCTCCGACCAATCGCTCGACCAGGCCCACCGGATTGCCGCGCTCGCCAATGCCGAGATCGATTTCGTGCAGGCCGACGTCTACCGCGCCTTCGAGGCGGTCGGCGGCGGCTTCGACCTGGTCTACACCGGGATCGGCGCGCTCTGCTGGCTGCCCGACGTGCGGCGCTGGGCACGTACGGTGGCGTCGCTGCTGCGCCCCGGCGGGCGCCTGTTCATCCGCGATTGCCACCCGGTGCTGTGGTCGATCGACGAGACCCGCAGCGACGGCGCGCTGGCGCTGCACCATCCGTACTTCGAGCACCGCGAGCCGCTGATCTTCGACGACCCGGGCACGTACGTCGAGACCGAAATCAAGCTCAAGCACACGACCACGCACTCGTGGAACCACGGCATCGGCGAGATCGTCACCGCCGTGCTGGAGGCCGGCATGACCCTCACCGGCCTGGTGGAGCACACCACCGTGCCGTGGGAGGCGGTCCCCGGCCGCATGCATCAACTCGACAATGGTGAGTGGCAGTTGTCCGACCGGCCCGAGCGCCTTCCCCACACGTACACCCTGCAGGCCGTGCGTTAGGGCAACCGCGGTCAGCCCGGCGGTCGGTGTCGGGGCTGTGGCCAGGTGCGCCAGCACCTTTATCAGCTGCCGGTGCGGGCGGAGCGGCGCCTTCGCGCCTGGCGCTGGACCTTGGCCTCCACACCACAACCGTCCATCGTGCACCAGCGGCGGCTGCGGTTCTTGCTGGTGTCCAGGAACAGGCCGATGCAACCCTCCTCCGCCGCGCAGACCTTGACGCGGTTCAGCGGGCCGGCAGTGAGCAGACTGACCGCCGAGACCGCGATCGGCCACCAGGCGCGGTCGGGGGCGTCGCCGCCGAACTGCCAGTCGAAGCCGTCATCGCCGGGAGCCAGCCGGGCGGCGGCCATCGCGTCGGCGTAGCGGAGTTGCACCAGATCAACGAATGCCTCCGGAGCGTCTTCGCCGCGGCCCACGGCGGCGAAGACGCCGAAGATCGCCTCGCGGAGATCGACGGCGATTCGCAGGGCCACGTCGGTAGCGGAGGGACCGGCCGACTGCCGGGCGGCAGCTCGGTCATTCAAGCTGGCGGAGGCGCGGCGCGCGGCGGCGGCCACGTCGTCTGAAACGGGGCCGGCCAGTCGCCGAGCGGTGGCCGGGTCCAGCACGCCGGCGTACTCGGCCCACGACACCAGGTCGGCGTAGCTGTGCAGGTACTCCTCGGGGTCCTGGGTGGCCCGCCCGTCCAGCGTGTTGGCGAAGTCCAGGCAGACCGCGCCGCCATAGAGCTCAGGAAAACCGAACATGATTCCACCAAAGTTTGTTTTACCCGCATCAGGTGCGGTAGTGTTTCCAGTGAAAGCAGCTTAGCTCGCATCAGCGCAAAGGAGATCGTCCGATGCAGGAACTGTCCATGCTTCCCCTGATCCACCGCGCCTCCACTCGGATCAGCCACTCGGCGCTGCCGGACAGCCCGGTCATTGTCGAGCAACCGCCCGGCCGGCTTCGGCTGCTGACCGCGGACGCGCTGCACCGACTCGCCACTCGCCTCGATCGCGGTCGGCAGCCGCTCGATCAACGCGGGGCGCCGCTCTATCAACGCCGGTCGGCGCTGGATCACGGTGGTTCACCGCTCGATCAGGGCCGGTCGACGGGAGTGGGCTACACCCTGCCGGCGTGATCGGCGTCGCCCGGCGGCCGCCGGATGCGCAC
>DASWMR010000283.1:0-3549 GCA_036399635.1 Actinoplanes sp.
AAGACCCAGGCTGATCCGGGCGCCGCTCAGCGATGCGGCCGCACCCACCAGGCCGCTCATGCCGCCGTCGAGCGCACCGAACACCGGCCGGCCCGGCACCCGCCGGCGGGCAGCCTGCGCCGCACGCACCGCACCCTGCAGCGTGTGCTCGACCCGCGCGGTGGTGGCCAGCTGCGGCAGCGTGACCTCGAGCGAGAGCCGGTCGGCGCGCCCCGCGTAGACCCCGCCGAGCATCGGGTCGACCAGCCGGTCCACCACCTCATCGCCGTAGCGCGCCCGCACCAGCGCACCCACCGCGACGTCTTCGCCGGCGGCGAGCAGCGGACGGCCGTCGTCGTGGTCGCGGTCCGTCGCCGGCCGCGCGACGCCGCCGAGCTGGGTCAGATCCCCCGGTACGCCGATGAGCGTCCCGCCGGGAAACGGCACCAGCCGGCCGCCGATCGCCAGCGCGGCGGGCACCGGCGCCGGATGTACCAGCGCGTCGCCGAGGCCGAGCCGCTTCACCAGGCCCACCGCGGCCGACTCGCCGCCATCCGGCGCGGACATCAGAAACGATTCGGCGCCGCGCTCGAGGGTGACCCCGGCCAGCTCGCCGGTGCGCAGCTTTCCGCCCAGCACACCGCCCTGCTCGTACACGATGATCTCGGTATTCGCCCCGGTGAGGTCCCGCAGGCGCACCGCGGCCGCGAGGCCGGCAATGCCCCCGCCGATGACCGCAACCCGCTTCCGCACGCTGTCAACCCTGTCAGGTCGCGTGTCGCCGGAGCCAGCGGGGTGCGGTCAGTTCACCGCGACGAGACCTCGTGCACCAGGCTCACCAGCCGGGTCAGCATGTCCGGGTCGGTCTCCGGCAGCACGCCGTGGCCCAAGTTGAAGATGTGCCCGGGGGCAGCGCGGCCCTCGGCCAGCACCCGGCGCGCCTCCCGCTCGACCACGTCCCAGGTCGCGAACAGCACCGCCGGATCGAGGTTGCCCTGCACCGCCCGCTCCGGCCCGATCGCCACGGTCGCCCGGTCCAGCGGGGTACGCCAGTCGACGCCCACCACGTCCGCGCCGGCCTCGCCCATCGCACCGAGCAGCACCGCCGTGCCGACGCCGAAGTGGATCCGCGGGACGCCGGCGTCGACCAGGCCGCCCAGCACCTTGGCCGAGTGCGGCAGCACGTGCGCCCGGTAGTCCGCCTCGGACAGCGCGCCGGCCCACGAGTCGAAGAGCTGCACCGCGCTGACCCCGGCGTCGATCTGAGTGCGCAGGAATGTCAGCGTGATGCCGGCCAGCCGGTCGAGCAGGGCGTGCCACAGCTCGGGCGCGCCGTACATCATTGCCTTGGTCTTCAGGTAGGTGCGCGACGGGCCGCCCTCGATCAGGTAGCTGGCCAGCGTGAACGGTGCTCCGGCGAAACCGATCAGCGGGGTCCGGCCGAGCTCGTCGACGAGCAGCCGCACCGACTCGGCGACGAAATCGACGTCCGCCGCGGTGATCGGCCGGAGCCGGTCGAGGTCGGCGTGGGCGCGGATCGGCTCGGCCACCACCGGGCCGGTTCCGGCCACGATGTCGAGGTCGACGCCGGCCGCAGCGAGCGGCACCACGATGTCGCTGAACAGGATCGCCGCGTCCACATTGTGCCGGCGGACCGGCTGCAGGGTGATTTCGGTGACCAGATCCGGACGCCGGCAGGACTCCAACATTCCAACGCCGGCACGGATCTTGCGGTACTCGGGCAGCGATCGCCCGGCCTGCCGCATGAACCAGACCGGAGTGTGCGGCACATCGAGGCCCCGACAGGCCCGCACCAAGGGCGAATCAATAAGCGTGGAGGTCACCAGTGCATGGTCCCACGCCGCCACGCCATTACTGACGGCGCGCCGATCGACCGCGGACACGGTTCGTCGGCATAGTCTTCCTTCATGGCGACCCCCACCGCTGTTCCCGAGGCGTTCACCCGCGCCGTCGCGGGGCTGCGGGCGGGCACCCCCCGCCCGGAGATTCTGGTGGAGGAGATCGCGGCACCACAGCGGCTCGCGCCGTACGCGTTCGCGCTCAGCGCCACTGTGCTGCGCGACGGCGACGAGGTCGCCAGCGGCCGGCTGATCCTGCTGCACGAACCGGCCGGGCACGACTCGTGGCAGGGTGACATCCGCCTGGTCACGCTGGTCACCGCCGAGCTCGAGGCGGAGATGGCGGTGGATCCGTTGCTGCCCGCGGTGGCCTGGACCTGGCTCACCGACTCGCTGGAGCAGCACTCGGCGGCACACACCGCGATCGGCGGCACCATCACCCAGACGGCGTCCACCCGGTTCGGTGACCTGGCCGGCCCGGCGCCGACCGCCGACCTCGAGGTCCGCGCGTCCTGGACGCCCACCTCCGCCGACCTCGGCGCGCACCTGCTGGGCTGGTGCGCGATGCTCGCCCTGACCGCCGGTCTGCCGCCGCCCGGCGTGACCGCACTGTCCAACCACCACCGGGCGTCCGCCTCGTAGGACCGGCCCGCTCAGACCGGCCGTTCAGACCGGCCCGCTCAGACCGGCCCGCTCAGCACACCCGGAAGGTCTGGCAGGCCGTGTCGATCGGGATGGCCAGGCCGATCCCCTCGGCGTCCTTGACCTTGGCGGTGGCCAGGCCGACCACCTGCTTGCTCGCGTTCACCACCGGCCCACCGGAGTTGCCGGGATTGATCGGCGCATCGAACTGGATCATCGGGCCGTCCTGCTCGTCCGACCACAGCGCACTGATCCCGCCGGTGGTCACCGAGTCGTCCAGGCCGAGCGGCGCGCCCACCACGACCACCGGCTGACCCGGCTTCACCTCGTCAGCGGCCGGGGCCAGCCCGGCGATCCGCTGTTTGGTACGCAGCATCGCCAGGTCCTTGCCCTTGCTGACCTGCACGATGGTCGCGCTGATCTTGGTCGAGCCGCGTTCCAGGGTCACCGTCCGGCCGCCGTCCGACCAGACCTCGGCGACCACGTGATAGTTGGTGAACAGGTTCGATCCGTTCGCGGGTGCCTTCCGGCCGACCGAGAACGCGGTGCCGGTCAGGTTGCCGGCCCGCACCCGGAACACGCTCGGCAGCACGCCGGCGGCGATCGTCTCCGGGTCGAAGTAGCCGGCGAGCCGCTTCTCCATCCGATCGGTCCGGCCCTGTTCGGCGGCCAGCTTGGCGGCCAGCTCCTTGTTGTGCCCGCTCATGCCCTCGATCCGGTACGCCTGCCAGCCGGCCAACACCACCAGCACCGCGACCAGACCGACGACCAGGGGACGGAACCGTGCGGTGCGGGGCTCGCGGCGATCCAACGGCGGCGCGTCCCACCGCGCTTCGGCGGCCGGTGCTGGGGGAACTGCCAGTGGTCGGGGAACTGCCGGTGGTGGGGAAACTGCCGCCCATTGCTGCTCCGGGCCGTAGGTCTGCGACCTGCCCGCGTACGCCCAAGAGTCGCCCGCTGTGCCCGGATCGCCCCGCTCCGGTTGCCATGGATCGACCGGCACCGTGGCCGGCGGGGCCTCGCCGGGCTCCGCAGCACGCCGACGCCCACCGTGTCCGCCCTGTTCAGG
>DASWMR010000284.1:0-4618 GCA_036399635.1 Actinoplanes sp.
GGCGCCCAGCTCGGGGCGGTTGAAGTCGATGTCGTCGAACTCGGAACCGGCCAGGTTCGGCACCGACGTGTCGATCGGCACGAAGTCGGGGTCGTCCAGCCAGCTCGGCCGTTCCGAGTCGAACGAAGGCTGCGGCTGGCCGGGTGTGGAGCGGCGCTGCCGGCGGGCGGCGAGCTCGTCGACCGGGCCGGGCTCGCCGGAGCGGTGCCGCCGGGTGGGAATCACCGGATCGGGCTCGGTCCGCTTCGCGAAGTGGCGCTCCTGCACGACGGCCGTGTTGGGCATAAGCGAGTACTCGGAGTACTCGTCGTCCCAGTATTCGTCGTCCTCGTAGCTCATGTCGCGGCCCCGCGGATGGGCGCGCAACGACCGGGGGAGTGCCGCTCACCCCGGTGCCGCATGCCTCCCCCGTTCTGACCACAGGTCTGTTACGCGCGCCGGATAATCCCGGCTACGCGGTAGATGTGGAAGGTTAACCACGGATTTGTGAACCGCGCCACCGTCACTCGGACCATCCCCACCGGCCTTGCGGCGCAGTAGTGACCCAGAGTGGATCGCCGCGCTACCGCAGGCCGGAGCGTTTCGTCGACCGAGAGTACGCAGGCATGCTCCGAACAGTTCAAATGCCGTGGAACTCGGTACCGCCGGTGCGGATCAGCCGACACCACGTCACCATGACGTCAACCGGTGAAATTAACCCAGTCTTAAACCCCGATTGAGGCATCCACGGATGAACGGCCGACCCCGATCGTGGGAGCCCGGCGGTAGCGTCGGACCCGTGCGCAGCTTCGAAGCGGATCCGGGGGCCAGCCCGGCGAGCATGGAGTGGCTCGAGGGCGCCCCGGTCGCGCTCGGCGGGACACGCGGCTTCGCCGTCACGCGTACGCTGCCGAACCGTCACCGGCGCATGGTGGGTGCCTGGTGCTTCCTCGACGCGTACGGCCCGCATGATATGACCGGCTCGGCCGGCATGCGGGTCGGCCCGCACCCGCACACCGGCCTGCAGACGGTCACCTGGCTGGTCGCCGGCGAGGTGCTGCACCGCGACAGCCTCGGCAACAAGCAGGAGATCCGCCCTGGCCGGCTCAACCTGATGACGGCCGGCCGCGGCATCGCCCACTCCGAACAGACCCCGGCCGAGCATTCGGGGCTGCTTCAGGGCGTACAGCTGTGGGTTGCCCTGCCGCATGCCGACCGCGACATGCCCCCGGCCTTCGCCCACCACGAGGATCTTCCGGTGGTCGCCGCCGGTGCCCTGTCCGCCACCGTGTTGATGGGCTCGCTGGCCGGCGTCGAGTCGCCGGCCCGGTGCCACACGCCGCTGGTCGGCGCGGAGATCACCCTCGCCGTCGGGGCGGTCGGGCAGCTGCCGCTCGACCCCACCTTCGAGTACGCGGTTCTCGCTCTCGACGGTGCTCCGCTGGTCGAGGACCGCACGCTCAAGCCCGGCCCGCTGCTCTATCTGGGCGCGGGTCGTTCCTCGGTGCGGCTGGCGACCGGCTCGTCGTCGCGGCTGCTGCTGCTCGGCGGCGAGCCGTTCGAGGAGCGGCTGGTGATGTGGTGGAACTTCATCGCGCGCGAGCACGACGAGGTGGTCCAGATGCGCGCCGACTGGGTCGACGCGACGCCGCGTTTCGGCACCGTCCGCGGCTACGACGGCCCACCCCTGCCGGCACCGCCGATGCCACTGACCCGCCTGCTACCGCGGGCCCGCACCCGCTGACCACCCACCCCCGCACCCGCTGACCAGCCGCCCCCGCACCCGCTGACCGCCCGCCTCAACGTCCTCCGGGCAGGCCGGGGGTGACGGCGGACCGTCTGTCCGATGGTCTGGTCGGGTGCCGGAAGACGCTGGTGGTCGCGATCGGCACCCGGTCAGTGCGCGGCAGCCGCCAGCCGGCGGTTTTTCGCTTGACGGTGGGCGGACGCGGGCGGATCGTCGGATGTGACGACCGTCATCTCGGTCGCAAGGAGTCCGTTGTGAACGTCCTTGATGTGGGAAAGCTCGTCCTCGTCGTGGCGGCGCCGACGCTGCTCGGCGCGTTGGTCGTCTACGGTCCGAAGTGGTGCGGCGTCCTCGCCGAGCGTTGGCGGGCGAGCCGCCCGCAGCCGCCGGAGCCGGTCGGGCCGCCCATCGAGCAGCTCGCCGCCGATCTGCGGCGTCTGCTGCGGCTGCACGGCCAGCTAACGGTGTCGGCGCACCTGGCGATGCGCGCCCACCGGCTGTGGGCGGTCGAGGCGGCGATCGGGGATCGCGCGGTGGAGGCGGCCCGGGCGCTCGACGTGCCGCACCGGATGCCCGAGCCGACCGGCACTCTGCGCCGGGACGAGTTGTTGGCGCTGCTGCAAGCGCTGTCCGCGGCCGGCCTGGTGCTGCCCGCCGAGGTCGGTCCGTTCACCATCGACGGCCGCATCTGAGGCGCGGCCGGGGGCAGAGGCGAAGCCGGGCTCAGGCGGCGAAGCGGCTGGAGCCGAGCACCTTGGTCACGGTCACCTCGATGACCACCCGGGACGGGTTCGGCCGGGGTACGCGGTAGCGGGCTGCGTACCGCCGCTCGGCCTCGGACACCGCCGCGGGGTCGTCGCGTACCGTCGCCCGGCCCTCCACCGTGGCCCAGCGTGCACCGTCGATCTGGCAGATCGCCACCCGCTCGGCGCCGGCGCGGATGTGCCGGACATGCGCCGCGGACGCCGACGAGATCACCCGAGCCAGGCCGGCCGCCGGGTCCAGCGTCGCGCCGACCGCGACCACGTGCGGCGAACCGTCCGCGCGCAGCGTGGTCAGGGTGCACAGATGCCGTTCGGTCCAGAACTCCAGCAGCGCCTCGTTGCCGAGCTCGACCACGCCGCTCACGCCGTCTCCGCCGGGATGCGTCCACTGCGGACCGCGGCGACGAGCGCGGCGTGGTCGCTCTCCACCTGGTCGGCGTACGCCCGGGCGAACCGGCTCAGTGAGTCGGCAAGCTTGCCGCTGCCGCCGATGTAGCCGGCGATCATCGAGGCGCCGCTGGTGCGGGCGTGTGACTTCGCCAGCAGGAAACCGCAGATGCCGGCGTAGTCGGCCAGCGCGCCGGCATCGATGCCCTCGACAACGATCGCACCCTTCATGTCGCGGAACTGCCGGACGTAGAACTGCTTCTCGCCGACCGTGGTCCAGCCGAGCAGCGGGTCGGAGACCGTCTGCAGCGCCTGCTGATATTCCACCACGCGCTGGCCCTGATGCCGGTGCCACGCCGCGTCGCCGTGCTGGTGGCGCGCGATCACCGAGCGGCGAGCCTGCTTGAGCTGCAGGAAGACCACGTCGTCGGTGCTGCTGCCCTCGCACAGCGCCACATAGGCGAGCAGCCCGACCGAGCCGACCCCGACCACCTTGTGCGCGATGTCCACGATCCGGTAACCGGCCAGGATGCGCGCCCAGTGCGGCGGCAGGCTGTTGAGGTAGCCGTCCAGCGCCTCGGCTAGCTGCTCGCGCTCCCGGTTACTCGGCCGGGTGATCAGCGGCGGCTCCTCCACCAGGCGGGCGGTGCCGTCGTGCCGCTCGGTGAAGCGGGGGAGGGCGCGGTCGCTGGTGCGCCGGCGGGCCCGCCGGGCGGCCCGCTCGATCTCGTCGCGGAAGCTGGCCTTCGACGCCGCCGAGCGCAGCCGGTCGACGTCCAGCCGCTCGAAGGAGCGGGCCAGCAGCGGCTGCTCGGCGAGGTGCCCGAGCTGCTCCTGGTATTCCTCGACGCAGTGCCGCACCGCGTCTTCGCAGGCGCTCTCCCGGAAGCCGTTCTGCCGACCGGCGACGTGCACACTGACCGTGAGCCGGCGCAGGTCCCACTCCCAGGCGCCCGGGTGGGCCTCGTCGAAGTCGTTCAGGTCGAAGACGAGCTCCCGCTCCGGCGACGCGTAGAAGCCGAAGTTGCCCAGGTGGGCGTCGCCGCAGATGACCGGCGTGATGCCGGTGGCGGGCAGGCCCGAGAAGTCGTCGGCCATCACGTTCGCCGAGCCGCGCAGGTACGCGTACGGCGAGGAGATCATCCGTCCGTTGCGGAGCGGGACGAGCCAGCTCTGCCGCCCCTCGCTGGCCGCGATGATCTGATCCACCGGGTCCGGCCGGCCGACCGGGGGCGACCAGTGCGCCATGTCGGACCGGTGGACGCGCTCGCGCAGCGAGCGGCCGAGGTCGTAGCGCTCGGCGCGTGGCCGGGTCGGGAGTCGCAGTGAGGCGAAACCCTCGTCCTGCCCGACCCCGATGACGGTGTGCGAGTTGGCTAGTTCCATCACCGGTCAGCCTAGTTGCCGGTACCGAGATCGACGGTGGCCGGGAGGTGAAGAGGAGGCAAGAAGAAAGGAGGCGGGTCAGCGGGCGGCGGCCAGGCCGAACGAGGACGGGGTCACCGACGGGAAGACGGCGCCGAGCGAACCCACGCCGCACCGCTTCTGCAGCACCTCACCGATCACCGCCCGGTAGTCGGTGGTCGCCGCGAGGTCGCCGCCCAGCAGTGCATCCGGGGCGAGGCCCGGCCACTTGGCGTACACCCGGCCGCCGCGCACCCCGCCGCCCAGCAGGAACATCGCGTTCCCGTGCCCGTGGTCGGCGCCGTGCGAGCCGTTCTCCGCGACCCGCCGGCCGAAC
>DASWMR010000285.1:0-4501 GCA_036399635.1 Actinoplanes sp.
ACGTCTCCGGCTTCGGGGTGCCCTCCGACGTTTTCAGCCGGTACATGCGCATGGCCGGCCACGACGTGCTCATGGTGTCGGGCACCGATGAGCACGGCACCCCTATCCAGGTGCAGGCCGACGCCGACGGGGTGACCCCGCGCGAGCTCGCCGACCGTTACAACAGGGTCATCGTGGAGGACCTGGCCGGCCTCGGCCTGACCTACGACCTGTTCACCCGCACCACCACCCGCAACCACTACGCGGTGGTGCAGGGGCTGTTCACCGCCCTGGAGCGCAACGGCTACATCGTCGCGCGCACCACCCTCGGCGCGAGGTCGCCGTCGACCGGGCGCACCCTGCCCGACCGCTACATCGAGGGCACCTGCCCGATCTGCGGCTACGGCAGCGCCCGCGGCGACCAGTGCGACAACTGCGGCAACCAGCTCGACCCGGAGCAGCTGATCAACCCGCGCTCGAAGATCAACGGGGAGACCCCGGAGTTCGTCGAGACCGAGCACTTCTTCCTCGACCTGCCGGCCTTCGCCCAGGCCATCGGCGCGTGGCTGGACCAGCGGGAGAACTGGCGGCCGAACGTGCTGAAGTTCTCCCGCAACCTGCTCGACGACCTGCAGCCCCGGGCCATCACCCGGGACCTCGAGTGGGGCGTGCCGATCCCGCTGGACGACTGGCGCGACCGCACCGACAAGCGGATCTACGTCTGGTTCGACGCGGTGATCGGCTACCTGTCCGCCTCGGTCGAGTGGGCGCGCCGCTCGGGCGACCCCGAGGCGTGGCGTAAGTGGTGGTCGGCCGACGGGCTCGGTAAGGACGCGGTCGGCTACTACTTCATGGGCAAGGACAACATCGTCTTCCATTCGGTGATCTGGCCGGCGCTGCTGCTGGGCTACTCGGGCGAGGGCGCCAAGGGCGGCGAACCGGGCGAGCTGGGCCGGCTCAACCTGCCGACCGAGGTGGTCTCCAGCGAGTACCTGACGATGGAGGGCAAGAAGTTCTCCTCGTCGCGTCGGGTGGTCATCTACGTGCGCGACTTCCTGGAGCGCTACGACGCCGACGCGCTGCGCTACTTCATCGCTGCGGCCGGGCCGGAGTCCAACGACACCGACTTCACCTGGGCCGAGTTCGTCCGGCGCAACAACGACGAGCTGGTCGCCGGCTGGGGCAACCTGGTCAACCGGTCGATCTCGATGGCGGCGAAGAACTTCGGCGTGATCCCCGAGCGGGGCGAGCTGACCGAGGACGACGAGGCGCTGCTGGCGATCGCCCGCACCGGCTTCGCCACGGTCGGCGAGCTGATCGGCAAGCACCGGCAGAAGGCCGCGATCGGTGAGGCGATGCGGGTCGTCGCCGAGGCGAACAAGTACCTCTCCGAGCAGGCGCCGTGGAAGCTCAAGTCGGCCGAGGAGAAGCCGCGTCAGGGCACCGTCCTGCACGTCGCGCTCCAGGTGGTCAGCGACGCCAACACGCTGCTGACCCCGTTCCTGCCGCACTCCGCGCAGAAGGTGCACGAGCTGCTCGGCGGCGACGGCGTGCACGCCCCGATGCCGTCCATCGTCGAGGTGGACGATCTGGACGGCGGACCGTCCTATCCGGTGCTCACCGGCGACTACACGGTCGGTGCCCGCTGGGAGTCGGTGCCGCTGCGCGCCGGCACCCCGCTGGCCGCGCCCAAGCCGGTGTTCCGCAAGCTCGAACCCTCGGTCGTCGACGAGGAGCTGGCCCGCCTGGCCGGCTGAGCGGGTCGAGATTCAGGGTCCAGATCAGAGGCGGTACGGGATGTCGGTTATGTGGTGGTCGGCCAGCTCGGGCAGGGGCGCCCACGTCTCGTACACGCCTCGCTCGTAGCACCGTGCCCCGGTGGCGGTGAGTCCGTCGCCGTTCGGCCGGATCAGCCGCAGGCGAGCCCATCTCTCGTCGCGTTGCAGCACCCAGCAGGGCACCCCACGCCATAGTGCCTGCTCGGCGCGGCGGCTCAGGGTGGACACCGGGTAGCGGGCGGCCCGGGTCAGCGCGCGGACCCGGAACTCGGCCGGCGGGTCGGCGATCGCGTCGTACTCGTTGTCCTTGACCTGGCCGACCAGCCGGGCCGAGCCGGGTGTCGTGCACGGCACGTACTCCGCGTCGGGGCTGGCGTCGGGCAGGTTCTCCAGCAGCGGACGCCAGCGCGGGCCGGCCAGACGCAGCCAGCCGTGCTGCTCGGGCTGGTAGGCGTACAGCACGATCTCCTCGCCGCCCGGCACGTGCGCGATGAGTCTGGCGTTCGCCGGCATCGGCAGATCGGCGAAGCCAGCCGTGATGAACTCCGGGATGAGGTCGTCGGCGCTCGGGCTGAAGCCGGTGCCGAGCACCATCGCCCCGATCCGCGAGTGCGCCGGCAGTGCCGCCAGGCCGGGCTGCGCGGGACCGGCCGGCACCTCGTAGTCGATCGGGTCGGTGGCCCGCCAGCGCAACGCGTACGCCACGTCGGCGTCCACGTCGGTCACCCCGTCGGTGCGCAGCAGCGCCAGGTCGCGCGGGTGGAACAGGTGCGCGATGTCGCAGGAGCGGTAGCAGAAGCCGTACGGCAGCCAGCCGGTCAGATGCCCGGTGACCTGGGCCGGGGAGAGTATCTTGGTCATCGGAGTGCCCCGGCGGATCGCCGCGGTGGCGCGGATTCGGCGCAGCTCGCCGGCGCCGCGGTGGGCGCTGGACTGACTCATCCGCTGCACGTCGGCCCAGCCGAGGTCGCGACGCAGCGGCGCCAGCAGGGGCGGCTCGAGGGGATCGATGCCGACCGCGCTGTCCTCGTCGGTCATTGTCACGTCGCGCAAGATATGCGATCACCGTTGAGACCAGATGAACAACCGATTGCGTACGCCGCCACGTGCAGAATGTGTGCCATGCCTTCACCATCGGTGCCCGCTTCGATCCCGCCCTCGGAATCTCGCCGGGAGCGCGCCGCCCGTCGGGCCGGCGAGTTCCCCGCCGCGCCCGAGCCGCTGGCCGTTCCGGTCTTTGACAGCCACACCCACCTGGATCTCACCATCGCCGAGGCCGGCCTGCCCGGTGGCGGGCAGACCGACCCGGTCGAGGCGCTGATCGTCGCGGCCGCGAAGGCCGGAGTGGACCGGGTCGTGCAGGTCGGGGTCGACGTGTCGTCCTCGCGCTGGGGCGCCGAGCTGGCCGCGCGGCACGCCTCGGTGCTGGCCGCCGTCGCGGTGCATCCGAACGAGGCGCCGGTCGTGCCCGATCTGGACGAAGCGCTGCGGGCGATCGAGGCGCTGGCCGCCGAGCCGCGGGTGCGGGGCATCGGCGAGACGGGGCTGGACACGTTCCGTACCGGCGACGACGGGCGGGCCGCACAGGAGGGGAGCTTCCGGGCGCACATCCAGATCGCCAAGCGGTACGGCAAGGCGCTGATCATCCACGATCGGGAGGCGCACAACGACGTGCTGCGGGTGCTCGACGCCGAGGGCGCGCCGGACACGGTCGTCCTGCACTGCTTCTCCGGCGACTCGGCGTTCGCGGCCGAGTGCGTACGCCGGGGCTATTACCTGAGCTTCGCCGGGACGGTCACCTTCGCCACCGCCGCCGCCCTGCGTAGTGCATCGGCGATCACGCCGCTGGACCAGATCATGGTGGAGACCGATGCGCCGTACCTGACCCCGGTACCGCACCGCGGGCGGCCGAACGCGTCCTATCTCATCCCGCTGACCGTGCGGGCGCTCGCCGAGACCCGCGGCGGCGACGTGGACGAACTGTGCGCCGCGATCTCCGCGAACGGCGAGCGAGTCTTCGGCCCCTGGCATGGCTGACGCCCTTCTCGGCCCGGCGGAGATCCGGCAGCTGGCCGCCCGCCTCGGCGTGGCACCCACCAAGAAGCTCGGTCAGAACTTCCTGCACGACCCGAACACCATCCGGCGGATCGTCACCGCCGCCGGGCTGACCCCGGACGACGTGGTGCTCGAGGTCGGTCCCGGTCTCGGCTCGCTCACCCTCGGCCTGGTCGGCGCGGCCCGCCGGGTACACGCCGTGGAGATCGACGCGAAGCTGGCCGCCGCGCTGCCGGAGACCGTCGCGGCACCCAACCTCACCGTGCACCACGCCGACGCGCTGCGAGTCCGCGCCGCCGACTTCGATCCGCCGCCGACGATGCTGGTGGCCAACCTGCCCTATAACGTCGCTGTCCCGGTGGTGCTGCAGCTGCTCGCCGAGTTGCCCACCCTGCGCGGCGGCCTGGTGATGGTGCAGAAGGAGGTCGCCGACCGGCTCATCGCGGGTCCGGGCTCCAAGGTGTACGGGGTCCCGTCGGTGAAACTGGCCTGGTACGCCGCCGCCCGCTCGGCCGGGAAGGTGCCGCCGGCGGTGTTCTGGCCGGTGCCCAACGTCGACTCCGGGTTGGTGGCGTTCACCCGGCGTACCCCTCCAGGTGACATCGACCGTGCTCTGGTCTTCGCGGTGGTCGACGCGGCGTTCGCGCAGCGGCGCAAGACGCTGCGGGCCGCCCTGGCCGGCTGGGCCG
>DASWMR010000286.1:0-3385 GCA_036399635.1 Actinoplanes sp.
CATGCTCATACCGTGACCCGCACACGCAGCAGGAGGAGCGCCGAGCCGGCCAGGGTGAGCCCGGCGGCCGCGGTGGCGGCGTGGATCGCACCGGTCGCCCCCCACCACTGCCAGGCCAGGCCGAACAGCACCGAGGACACCAAGTAGGCGAGCGCCTGACCGGTCTGGATCAGGGCGAGGCCGGTCGTGCGGATCTCCGGCGGCAGCAGCGGGCCGGCCACGGCCATCAGCACGCCGTCGGTGGCCGCATAGAAACCGCCGTACAGGATCAACGCCGTGACCAGCCCGGGTAGCCCTCCCGCAGTAGTGCCCAGCAGCAGATAGACGGCCAGCAGAGCGGCGTAGCCGCCGAGGAACACCCGGATGCGACCGACCCGGTCGGCCAGCGCACCGAGCGGCACTGCGAGGATCAGGTACGCCAGGCTGGTGCCCACCGCCAGCAGCGGGAACCAGCCGGTGGCCAACTCGGCCCGGCGCGACAGCAGCAGGAAGACGAAGCCGTCGCCGATCGTGCCGAGGCCGAGTAGCGTCGCGGCGATCAGCAGCAGCCGCACCCGGCCGTGCCGCAGCCGCCGGAAGTCGAGCTTGGTGGCCCGCGCACCCGCCGGGGCCTCGGTGCGCTGGTCGCGGACGAACAGCACCAGCACCAGCACGCCGATGGCGGCGATCCCACCGCTGGTCACGAAGACGGCGTCGAACGCCTGGCCGGAGGCGGCGAGCACGGCCAGCGCCACCAGCGGCCCGGCGAACGCGCCGGCGCTGTCCATCGCGCGGTGCACGCCGAACGCCCGGCCCAGGTCGGCGGCGGGGGTGGCGAGCGTGATGAGCGCGTCCCGCGGTGCGGTGCGCAGGCCCTTACCGGCCCGGTCCGCGACGATCGCGGCGGCCAGCGCCGGTACCGAGGTGCCCGCGGCCAGCAGCCCGGCCTTGGCGACGGCGGAGAGGCCGTAGCCCAGGCCGGCGACGAGCTTGCGCCGGCGCACCCGGTCGGCGACCACGCCGCCGGCCAGGCGCAGCAGCGCGGTCGCCCCGGTGTAGAGGCCGTCCACCAGGCCGTACACCGCCGGGCCCAGACCCAGCCCGACGGTCAGGTAGAGCGGGAGCACGGCCGAGACCATCTCGCTGGACACGTCGGTGATCAGGCTGACCGTGCCGAGCGCCAGGACGGTGCCGGAAATCCGCCGGGAGCGGTCCACCCTCCCGGCGGGGCGCTCCACTGAAGCCAGGTACACCCGGTCAGTTCCAGACGTCGGTGATCGGCGCGACGGTGGCGGCACCGCCCAGCGCGGCCAGGCCGTACGCGGCCTCGATCGTGCGCAGCACCGTGTAGTGGGTGGTCTTCTCGGCATAGCTGCCGGGCACCACGTGGGCGCCGACGAAGGCCGTGTAGATGTGGTTGAGCGCCAGCGAGTTGTCCTCGTCGAAATTCACGATCAGCAGGCTGTTGTGGGTCTTCGCCCACTGGGCGTACGCGTCGAGGTTGGCCTTCAGCCAGGTGTCGCCGGCGCCGACCGAGCAGTCGTGCATGTCGTTGCACATGTTCGGGGTGACGAACGAGACGGTGGGCAGTGACGCGTAGTTCCCGGCCGCCGGGAAGCTCGCGAACGTGAGGTTGCTGGCCGCCGGGACGGTGCTGAAGTCCACCCAGCTGTTGTGCTTACGCCGGTAGGTGCCGCTGGAGCAGCCGGTGTAACCGTTCGACGGCATCGACTCCGAATAGCCCTTGAACGTGTACCCGGCGGCGATCAGCTGAGCGCCCAGATTGCCGCCGCTGAAGGTCAGTGGGCAGGAGTCGCCGGTCACCCCCTGGGTGGAGCCGGAGAACAGGGCGAGGTAGTTGGGCTGGCTGGGGTGGGTGATCCCGTACGCCTGGGTGAAGTTCGCGCCCTGGGCAGCGAGCGACTTGAAGTACGGCGCGCTCGAGGCGGTGATCTGCGCGTCCGCCTTGTTCTCGAACATCACCACGACGATGTGGTCGAACTCCGGCACCGCCCCACCGGCCCGGGCCGGTGGGGCGGCAGCGGTGACGGCGGTGCCGAGGAGCACGAGGGTCGCCGCGGCGACCGGGAAACGCCAAGCGGACATACCGGCATCGTGGCGAGCCCCGGCGACGCCCGACCAGCACACCGCGTTGCCGGCCGATGAACGATAGGCGACCGCCGATCTCGTCTCCCATTCCGGGACAATGACCGCCTTCGCGCTTAATTCCGGGCCGGTCCACCCGATCAGACGCAAGGACAGCAAATACGGTCCTTTGCCGCGGACGGAGGGCGGATGACGACGCGAGCCGTACACGCGTGCTTCAGCGCGTGGATCGTTGCGCTCACGGTCGTCTACTACGCGGTGCCCGCCACCAACCTGTACACCTGGGCGCTGATCGGGTATTCCAGCGCGGCCGCCATGCTGGTCGGTACCCGCCGGCACCAGCCCGCCCGCCGCCTGCCGTGGTATCTGATGTCCGCCGCCCTGGCCTCCTTCACCACCGGCGACACCGTGTACAACGTGATCGTCGCCCTCGGCCGCGAGCCGACCTTCCCGGGCGTCGCCGACCTGTTCTACCTGCTCGTCTACCCGCTGCTCACCGGCGGCTTCCTGCTGCTCATGCGGGCCCGTACGGGCGGCGGCAGCGACCGGGCCGCGCTGCTCGACGCGCTGGTCCCCACGATGGGCCTCGGCCTGTTGTCCTGGGTCTACTGGATCGCCCCGTTCACCCGGCTGCACGACCTGAGCCTGCTAGGCAAGCTCGTCTCGATCGGGTACCCGCTCGGTGACGTGCTCGCGCTGTCCATGCTGCTGCGGATGCTCACCGTGCCGGGCAAGCGGCCGCGCGCCCTCAAGATGATCAGCCTCGCGATGCTCGGCCTGCTCGTCTCGGACATCTTCTACGGCCAGTCGCAGCTCAACAGTGCCTGGTCGCTGGGCGGCCCGATCGACTTCGGCTGGGTGATCTTCTACGCCAACATGGGCCGCACCGCGCTGCATGCCTCGATGCGCGACCTCAGCGAGCCGGCGACCGAGCACGCCTCCGACCACAATCCGCACCGGATCATCTGGATGGCGTCCGCCGCGCTGATCGCCCCGGTCGTGCTCTACCTCGAGTGGATCACCGGGCAGGGTGCCGGGCAGGCCTGGGACGGCCTGGTCAACGCCCCGATCATCGCGTGCGCCGCGGCGCTGACCTTCCTCGTGGTGATCGCCCGGGTCAACGGCCTGACCACCGACCAGCGGCAGGCCCGCACGCGCGAGCTGGCCCTGCGCCGGGCGGGTGCCTCGTTGTTCGCCGCCGCCGACGAACGGGGGGCGGTGCGGGCCGTCCGCGAGGCGGTCGCCACCCTGATGCCGGCTGGCGAGCGATACCGGCTGATCCTCGGCGAGCGCGCGGCGG
>DASWMR010000287.1:0-5820 GCA_036399635.1 Actinoplanes sp.
CCCCTGACGCAGCGCGCCGGTCGGGGAATCCGGCTGACACCGGCCGGGGAGCTGCTGGCGCGGCGGGCGGCGGAGATCCTGGGCAGGGTCCGCTCGGCGGAGGACGAACTCGCCGCGATCGGGGGGCTGCGCAGCGGCAGGGTCCGGATCGCCGGTTTTCAGTCCGCATTGAGCGGCGTTGTGACCGCCGCCGCGGCGAACATGCGCGCCTGCGCCCCGGACATCGAGCTCACCCTCCAAGACCTCCACCCGGATCTGGCCCTCCAGCAGCTCCGAGAAGGTCTTATCGACGTCGCCGTGGTGTACCGCCATGACGACGAGATACCGGAGGACATGCGGTTCACCCACCTGTTCGACGATCCGACGTACCTCATCAGCACCGAGCGCGGTCAGACCATGGGCGACCACGCCAACTCGTCGTGGATCGCGGGCTGCGAGCGATGCCGCCGCGAACTTGTGGGCGTCTGCGAGGGGGCCGGTTTCACACCCCGGATCATGTACACGAGCGACGA
Organism: Actinoplanes sp.; assembly: GCA_036399635.1. Taxonomy (GTDB): domain Bacteria; phylum Actinomycetota; class Actinomycetes; order Mycobacteriales; family Micromonosporaceae; genus Actinoplanes. Next base: position 513 of record DASWMR010000287.1, read on the forward strand.
CCCGCTGGTGAAGCTGTCGATGGTTGCCGCCGGGCTGGGAGTCACCACGATGCCCGGACTATCCGTCGCCCAGCACCACGTGCCCGGTGTCGCGGCGACCAAGTTGGACGACTTCCGGCGCCGCGTTCACGTCGCGACGTACGGCGAGCCCCCCGATCTCCCGGCCACGAGCGCCTTCGTTCAAGCCGTCATCGAGGCGGCGAGGAAGCCGACTGCGTCGTCCCCTCCACCGGCTCACCTTGATGCGAGCAGGCCTAAGCTGTCGTTTCACCGGACGGTCCTGGTGGAGTAACGCGCCTGCAGATTGCGGGTGTCCTTCTGGACAGTGGCACGGCCTTGGCGTGATCATGTGTGTTGTCTGAGAGGGCGGTTCGTAAGGTTAGGCCCGTTCCGGGTTGAGGCTGAATACTCCGGGCTCGTTCTTGGTCAGGATGTTGCGGTTGACCAGGCCTTTCAGCTTCGCGCGGGCGCCTTCGATGTGTTTCGGCAACGGCTCGATGTTGAGGGCGACGTTTGCGGCCGGGCACCTTCTTCCCGGCGTCCTTGCCGGTCGTCGCGGCGGGCACGTGGTTCGCGGCCCTGATCGATTGGGTGTCCACCGCGACCGCGGACGGATCCTCGGTGCGGCCGGCCTTCTCTCGAGCTTGGCAGCGCAGCAGGCCATGGACCGCGGCGTCGGTGCCGTCGTCACGCCACAACGCGAAGTAGTAGTAGGTCGCGGACTTGGGCGGCAGGTCGTGCGGCAGATACGCCCACTGGCAGCCGGTCCGGCTCTGGTAGAGGATCGCGTTCACGATCTCCCGGAGATCCTGCTCGCCCCGCCGGCCGGCGACCGAGACCCGCGTAGCCCGCCACGCGTCCAGGAACGGCCCGATCAATGCCCACTGCTCGTCGGTCACATCGCTGGGATGGTTGTGGACACCACCGGATTGCGCAGCAGCCAAGCCACCGCGACAGCCGCCGGCGTCGCGCCCAGATCGCGGCACAGTTGCTCGTAGGCGGCGAGTTGGTCTCGGTGCGCTGCGATGCGGTCGTCCGTAGAACCGGCTTGTAGAGCACCGGCGAGCAGGCCGGCGTGCAACGGGCTGTAGGGGATCAGGCCGATGCCGAGGTGGCAGCGCCGGAATCAGCTCTTGCTCGATGGCGCGTACGGCAAGGTTGTAAAGGCTCTGCTCGGTCAGGCCGAGGAAGTTGCGGGCGGAGGCGGCCGACTGGGCGAGAGCGACGTCCCAACCAGCGAAGTTGCTGCTATCGACGTAGGTGCCTGCCACTGATCTTGTTCGGTGCCCCCGCTCATTTTCCTCTCGGATCGCGTGTTCGAGTTGGTCGCGTCGCATCAGCTCGGGCCGCCCTGGACGGACTACGAGCCTGACTCAACCAAGAATCCGGCGAGCCCCCGCCGCCTGGGGGCCAGGCCACCACGATCGCCAAATCTGGGAAGGTCAGCGCTGCTGCGGGCCTACAGCGTGATGACGGCCTTGCCGCGGATGGCGCCGGCTTCCAGGTGGCGCATCGCGGTCGGGGCGTCGGCCAGCGGGTAGGTGCGGTCGACGCTCGGTGTCACCGAGCCTGCCTCGATGAGTTGTGCCAGCGTGGTGAGATCGCGGCCGCGTTCGTCGGCGATGGCCATGGCCAGTCGCTGCTTGATGAACGGCGACAGGGCCAGAGCCCGGAGCTGGCGGTTCATGCCGCCGCTGAAGTCACCGCCTTCCTCGCCGCCGACGATCACCGCGGTGCCCGTTGGGGTGAGCGCACGCCGCAGCCGGGACAGGGTGGGGTTTCCGGCGATGTCGACGATCAGGTCGTAGCCGGGCGAGGCGTCGGCGAAGTCCTGCCGGGTGTAGTCCAGTGCGTGTGCGACTCCGAGGGAGCGCAGCAGCTCTAGCTTCGTGGTGCTTGCCACGCCGGTGACCTCCGCACCGAACGTCGTCGCCAGTTGAACCGCGTAGCTGCCGACGCCACCGGATGCGCCGGTGATCAGAACTCGCTGGCCGGCCTGGACCCGGCCGACGTCGCGCAGGGCCCGCAGGGCGATGAGCGCCGACACCGGTACGGCGGCGGCCTGCGCGAAGGTGGCGTTCGCCGGCTTGCGGGCCAGCTTGTCGGCCCGGGCCACGGCGTACTCCGCGAAAGCGCCCTGGCCGATCCCGAACACCTCGTCGCCGACCGCGAAGCCGGTCGCGGCGGAGCCGAGCGCGACGACGGTGCCGGCGACGTCGCGGCCGGGGACCTGGCGCTTCGGCCCGCGCAGGCCACAGACGAGGCGCATCAGGTACGGACGGCCGGTCATCAGGTGCCAGGTGCCCCGGTCGAGGCCGGCGGCGTGCACGCGCAGGAGTACCTCGTCGGCGGCCGGTTCGGGCCGGGCGATGCGGGCGAGGCGCAGCATGTCGGCCGAGCCGTACCGGTCCTGCACGATCGCCCGCATCGTGCGGTCGGTCGTGGCCTGGTCGGTACGGACTGCGGGCTGGTGAGCGGATCTCATGGTGACTTCCCTCCGGTGCGGCGGGCCACTCCCACCGTACTAAGTACGAACGGTACAGTACTAAGTACGAATCGGATATGGGGCGAGGTCATAATCGTGAAACAGACAGCGGCACGACACGGACGCCGCTCAGCCGCGACCGGGTGCTGCGGGGCGCCCTCGCGGTGGCCGACGGGGGCGGGCTCGAGGCGCTGACGATCCGCTCGCTCGCCCAGGAGCTCGGCGTCAAGCCGATGTCGGTGTACTACCACGTCGCCAACAAGAGCGAGATCATCGACGGCATCGTCGCCCTTGTCTTCAGCGAGAGTTCACCACGGAGCACGTCCTCCAGCACGGCTACGACGTCGGGGCCGAGTTCGACTTCGGCCTCGCCGTAATTCTCCACGGGCTGTCCGGGTAGCCGGCGTTGGTTATCCGCGGTCGTTGGCGAGTGCGGTGAAGAATCGTTCCCAGGCCCCGCATATCGACGGCATGAAGAACCTGCCGCTCGATGCGTATGCGGCGGCGCCCATCGCACGGCGTTGGTCCGGCTCCTCGATCATTGCGTTGAGCGTGGCGGCCAGGGCGCCGACGTCGAGCGGCGACACGAGCCGTCCGTTCACGCCGTCGTCGATCACTTCGCCCGGGCCGGTCGGGCAGTCGAAGGCGACCACCGGAAGGCCGCAGCTCATCGCCTCGAGCAAAACCATGGGTAGGCCTTCGAACCGGGAGCTGAGAACGAACATCGACGAGGTACGGAGCTCGGTGTCCAGTTGGGCGGTGATGCCGGGGAAGTCGACCACGTTGCTCAGTCCGAGCGCGTCGCGCTGCTCGGTGAGCTGGCGGCGCGACGGGCCCTCGCCATAGACGGTCAGGGTCCAGTCGGGGTGCTTGGCGGTGACCGTCGCCCATGCCTCAAGGAGCAGGTCGAAGCCCTTCTGGGGGGTCAGCCGGCCGGCCGCCACCAGCCGCCGAGTGTCCGGCATGGGGGACGGCGGGTCTCTCGGCGGGATGCCGTTGGGAATGCGTGCCAGCCGCACGGCGGATCCGTTCAGGGCCTGCTGATATGCCTGGTGGTCGTGCTCGGTGAGGACCGTGACGGCGTCGAGCCGTGGATAGCACCGGGTGATTGCCGCGCGCAGTTTCGGCCGGTGCGAGTCCAGATTCATGTGCTCCTGCGCGACCCGGATGAGCCGCCGAGGCGCGGTGCGCGCGGATAACAGGTTCAGGCTGGGTCGGGTGGTGACCAGAACACCGTCGTCCGCCGATCGGAAATAGCGCACGATCGCGGCGTCGACCACCGGGTCCCATCTCCTGTACCGGACGTCGTGCCGGTGGACGAACGGATTGGGCAGGCGGCGCGTCTTGCGGCTCAGGCGGGTGTTTGCGCCCGCTGGATCGGTCCGGCGCGAACCGTCGGGCCGCAGGTTGGTGAGTGGCACCAGCCGCACCCGCGGATCAACGGCGAACGCCGGTGCGGCCCGGGTGCGGAAGACGCTGGCGATTTCCACGTCGTGATGGGGGCACAGCGCGTTCGCCTGATTGATGACAGTGCGGATCGTGCCTCCGGCGCCGTAGGCGTTGTGAAGCACATACCGAACTTTCACCGCGCAAACAATACTGGACCGCCGGTGCCAATGTGGACCCGAACCAGTCTGGACACGAACGGGGCGCGCCGGGCCAGGGCCCCGACCCGGGTTGGACCGCCCGGGTCAGGGCCTGGTCTGGCCCTGCTTAGAGAGAACGCTGGTAGGAGCGGTACGCGCGGGCCGCCAACCACGCCATCAGAATGGCCAGCGCCGACAGCAGCGCCATCCGGTCGAGCACGATTCCCCAGTCCGGGTTGGCCGCCAGTGCCTCGCGGCTGGCGACCGCGGCCCAGTCCACCGGGTTGAAACGGGCCACCCGGGCCACCCAGTCGGGCATCACGGCGGGAGCCATCATGATCGAGGAGAGGAAGGCCAGGGGCAGGACCAGGAACTGGGCGACGGCAATCAAGGCCTCCTGCTGGTGCACCACCAGCGCGATGGCATTGGACAGCGCCGCGAACACCACGGCTATCAGGATCGCGCAGACGAACACGACCAGCAGCCCGACGCCGGCCGGGTATCGGGCGCCGGCCAGCAGGCCGGTGGCCAACATGATCAGCGACTGGACCACGGTGATCAGCGCCTGGTGCGTCAGGCCCGCGGTGACCAGTGCGGAGCGGCGGATCGGAGACGTGAGGGTACGGTCCATCACCCCGCGCTCCAGGTCCTGCACGATCGACGTGCCGCTCCAGCCGGCGGACATCATCGCGGTCATGATCACGACGCCGGGGGTGAGGTAGTCCAGATAGTTCCCGCCGCCGAACCCGGGCAGCTCCGCGACACGGCGGAAGAGCTGGCCGAACAGCAGCAGCCAGATCATCGGTTGGACGAGCGTGAACAACAGGTACGCGGGCTGGCGGGACAGGGTACGCAGCGAGCGGCCGGTCAGCAGCCGGGCGTGGGTCAGTGCGAGGGTCACAGCAGCACTGCCTCTCGGTGGTTGCCGAGCCGCTCGGCTTCCCCGAAGCGGCGACCGGCGTGATGGAGATACACGTCGTCCAGCGATGGCCGAGCCACGCCGACCGAGGCGAGCTCGATCCCGGCGGCGTCGAGCGCGGCCAATACGCCGGGCAGTACGGCTGCTCCGTTGGCGACGCGAGCCTGCACTGCCCCGCCCTCGGTGGTGACGGCGCTGACGCCGGGGATCACCTCGAGCACGGCGCGAGCCCGCTCGCCGTCGGTCTGGCGGGCCAGGGCGGCTCGGATGGTGTCTCCGCCCAGCGCAGATTTGAGTCGGTCAGGGGTGCCGGCCGCG
>DASWMR010000288.1:0-4214 GCA_036399635.1 Actinoplanes sp.
ACGCGACCGGGCCGAGCCCCTCGGCCGGGCCGTCGACCGCCGTCACCGCCTCCCCGAACGATGTGGTGATCCGTTCGGTCAAGGACGTCGAACGCTTCTGGACGGCCCACTATCCGGCGCTGAGCGGCGGCGGCGCGTTCAAGCCCATCCAGGGTGGCCTGAACCCATACACCGAGACCAAGCTGCCGCCGGCTTGTGGCGAGCAGCAGAGCGCGTACCAGCCGAACGCGTTCTACTGCCCGGACGGTGACTTCATCGCCTGGGACGCCCAGACGTTGATCCCGCAGTTGCAGCAGCAGTTCGGTCCGCTGCTGGTGGGGGTGGTGCTCGCCCACGAGTACGGCCACGCCGTGCAGACCCGGCTCGGCCTGAGCGACCAGCCGACCGTCGTGCTCGAGCAGCAGGCCGACTGCTTCGCCGGGGCCTGGATGGCCGACGTGCTGGCCGGACGTTCGCAGGCGTTCACCGGTGTCACGCCGGCCCAGCTCGACAACACGGTGGCCGGGTTGCTGCTGCTCCGGGACCAGCCGGGCACGCCGGCGCAGGCCGCGGAGGCGCACGGTAATGCCTTCGATCGCATCCGGGCCCTGCAGGACGGTGTGGACAAGGGCGCCGCCACCTGTGCCGCATACCGCGCCGAGAACCTTCCGGTGACCGAGGTGCCGTTCACCACCCAGCAGGAAGCCGCCACCGGCGGCGACCTGCCGTACGCGGAGGCGGTCACCTCGCTGACCGAGGATGCGCAGGGATACTGGTCGCGCGCCTATCCCGAGCTTGCCGGGACGCCGTGGCAGACCCTGCCGGTCCAGCCGTTCACCGACGCGCCGCCGTCATGCACCGAGCCGGACCCGGCCGCCGGGGGTTCCGCGTTCTACTGCAAGGCGGGTGACTTCGTGACCTTCGACAGCGGCCGGCTCGGGCCACAGCTGTACCGGGACATCGGTGACAACGCCGTCGGCATGCTGCTCGGTGACCTGTTCGCCCGGGCCGCGCAGGATCGCCGCGGCCAGAGCACGTCGGACCGGGCCGGACAGCTCACCGTCGACTGCCTGGCCGGGTCGTGGACCAACGATCAGCTGAAACGTCAGCCGGGCGAGGGACTGACCCTGTCACCAGGAGACCTGGACGAGGCCGTGGCGGCGTTGCTGGCGTTCGGGCGCGCCGGGGAGGAGGCCGGCACCAGCGCCTTCGATCGCATCGCTTCGTACCGCAACGGGGTTCTGCAGGGATTGAGCGCCTGCAAGTAAGCGGCCGAAGACCCAACGCCGACGAGGCACCGCCTGCTCCGGCAGACGCGGTTTCTACCGGCGCTGAGCACGCAGGTCCGCGGTCTCGACCAGAGAGTGAGCCACCTCGGCAAGCTTGGTGTTGGACCGCTGACTGACCTGTGCGAGCAGGTGGAACGCCTGCTCGCCGGTGACCTTGTGACGTTCCATCAGGATGCCTTTGGCCTGGCCGATCAGGTCCCGGGCGGAGATGGCGAGCGACAGGTCGTGTTCCTTGCGGGAACCGGCCATGGCGATCGCCGCGTGCGACGCGAACAGCAGTCCGACGTTCTCCGACTCGTCGTCGAACGCGTCGACCTGGGCGGAATACAGGTTCAGGGCGCCCAGGTCGTCGTGGCGTACGTACAGCTGGAACGACAACATGCTGCGCACACCGAGCTCCAAGGCCCGGCGGCTGAAGTCGGGCCACCGGTCCTCAGCTGCCATGTCGGCCAGCCGCACGGTGCGCCGCTCGTACGCGGCGTCCAGGCAGGGACCCTGCCCGGTCTCGTACTGTGCGCGGTCCACCTCACGCACCAGGTCGTCGGTCGCGGCGACGGTGCTCACCTTCCGCCGGCCCTGAACTGCCGTCAACCCGGCGCGTTCGGCGCCCGGCACGGTATGCGCGGCGCCCGACACGATCGCGTCCAGGGTCTGCTCGAAGCTGCCCTCACTTTGCAACGACCGAGCCATGTCACTCAGGGTCTGAGCCAAACCGTCAGCGTGACGGTGACCGGTGTAACTGGCCGACGGCTGCCCCTGCTGCGAATAAATTTCGCCGCCGCGTTCGGACTCCTCCACGTCAGACCTCCCACCAGGCGGGTCGGCTCTGGGCGGACCCATCTTGGGCGCCCGAAGCCTTGACCGAATCAGTACCGCGACCACCGCAGAGCCCACCGTTCACAGGCCCGGCAATCATCACCCATGCGGCAAGCTACCCAACCGCACCAAGCAATGACAGTTTGGGAGGCGGCGAGCCGGGCAGCCATGCGGTCTGTGGCCGGCGCCTCGCGTCGGCGAGTCAGCGCCAAGAAGCGACGCGGCCCCGGACCGGAACCATCGCGGTCCTGCAGTGAACCGCGAGCTTTGCTCCGCACCCTATGCCGCGTGCGGCGGCCTGTCGGAAGGACGCCTTCCATGACCGACCCGCAAGCCACCACGTCCACTGACGCGTTCGCCGACCTCGGACGGATCGCGTCTTAGCCCTTCTTCATGGCGCTGGATCCTTCAGCCGGTCGGTTTTTGCGGTGCCGGCGGGGAGACCGCCTGCCTTGCCGGTGTCCGCTGCCCCGGTCTGGACACCCGCCGCAGCCGGCTCACCGCGGCAGTCGCCAGTTCACCGGGGCGGGTGCGCCGGCCGATCAGGCGGGTGAACATGCTGTGCCGCAGCACCCGGCCCGGATGACTGCCGTGGACCTGGCCCGGGCCGTCCATCGGAGCGTCGACATTGTCGACCCCGTTGTCCGGGCGGCCGGTGCGCTGTGTGCCGACGCCGAGCCTGCGGATGGACAGCAGGGTATCGGTCAGGGCAGGGGAGAGGCGCTGGCCGAGGAAGAATCCCACCGCGGCTCCGCCGACCGGGATCTCGCGCCGGGGGTGCGCGGCGGCGTAGACGATGGTGTCGGCGACGATCTCCGGGGCGTACACCGGCGGAGGCGGCTTGACCATCGCGCCGAGCTTGCTGCGGGCGTGCTCGAAGAACGGCGTGTCGATCGACGCCGGCAGGATCGTGGTCACCGCGATCGGCGCACCCTCCTGCGCCAGCTCCATCCGCAAGCAGTCGTAGAGGGCACGCAGCGCGAACTTGCTGGCCGTGTACGGCCCGTGCAGCGGGATCGCCCGGACCCCCTCCACCGAGGCGACGCCGATGATGACACCGCCGCCGGCGCGGCGCAGTGCCGGCAGAGCGGCGTGTACGCCGTGCACCTGACCGAGGAAGTTGACCCGCAGGACCCGGTCGAACTCCTCGTCGGTGATGTCCTCCACCCGCCCCCAGACGCTGACGGCGGCGTTGTTCACCCACGTGTCGATGCGGTCGTACTGCTGCTCGGCCACCTCCGCCAGGGCACGAACCGCCGCCGGGTCGGCGACGTCGGTCGGCGCGGCGATCGCTGTTCCGCCGTCCGCTCGGATCTGCTCTACCAGCGTGTCGAGCGCGTGCGTGCTACGGGCGGCGCAGACTACCTTGGCGCCGCTGGCGGCGAAGGCGAGCGCCGTTGCCCGGCCGATGCCGGTGGACGCCCCGGCGATGACCACGACCTGTTCGGATACCGGTTTCGGCATGTCATTGCCTTCCTGACGGCGAGGCGTCGGGTGGACGCTCCGCACCGGATACCCCCAGTCCGGCAGACAAACGCTCTGCTCGATGTTCGGCCGGTGCGGCTGGACCCACTCGCGGCTCGGCAACGGCATCCCGGGCGACGCCTGAGGTGACGTGCGCCGCATAGGGCCGCTGTAGGTGGGTAGGCGGGTGCGCACACGACGACGAACGGAGGACGTCATGGCAGGGGCGTGGCTGCTGGGACCCGAGACGCGGGACACCGCTGACGAACCGCCGCGTGCGGTGCTGGTCGCCGTTGTCCGCGACGATCGCATGGACGAGGGCGCGCCGGGTACGCAGACCTCCCTGCGGGAGCTGGAGCGGCTGGCCGACACCGATGGGCTGACCGTGGCCGACACCGTGGTGCAGAGCCGCGACCGGCCTGACCCGGCCACCTACGTCGGCTCGGGCAAGGTGCGGGAGCTGGCCGTGGCGGTCGAGCGGTGCGGCGCGGATGTCGTGATCGTCGACGGGGAGCTGAGCCCGGGGCAGGCGCGGAACCTGCATGACAAGGTGGGGGTGCCGGTGGTCGACCGTACCGCCCTGATCCTCGACATCTTCGCCGAACATGCCCGCACCAGCGAGGGCCGGTTGCAGGTGGAGCTGGCGCAGATCGCCTATCAACTTCC
>DASWMR010000289.1:0-1973 GCA_036399635.1 Actinoplanes sp.
ATGGCACTCACCGCGCTCGGAATCTGGTCGATCTCGCCGCGCTGGGCATCCAGGCAGTCGTGCACCGCGGCGTCCGAGACACCGTCGACCGGCGTGGTCCCGGTGACCTCGCCCTCCGCGTCGTCGGTGACCGTGGACTGACCGAGCCGGATCGTCGCCGCATAGCTCTTCTCGGCGCCGATCACATAGGTGAGCAGGCGGGTCGCCCGGTTTACCCCGATGATCAGCACGCCGGTCGCCATCGGGTCGAGGGTGCCGCCGTGACCGACCCGGCGGGTCTTCGCCAGCCGGCGGATCCGCGCCACCACGTCGTGCGAGGTCATCCCCGCCGGCTTGTCCACCACGATCAGTCCGTCCGCACTCACCCGACCACCTTAGGGCGGCCCATCGCCACTGGTGGCCGCGCCCCGCCTCCGGCTGGGCGGTGATCAGCGGACGGCGGTGATCAGCGGACGGCGCCGACCACCGCCCAGCGCGACGATCGCCAGCGCCACACCATGGCCACGAAGCGGAGCAGGATGAACAGCGCCAGACCCGCCCAGACGCCGCCCAGGCCGAGCGACAACCCGTAGGCCAGCCAGATCATCGGCAGGAAACCGAACAGTGCCGACACCACCGTGATGTTGCGCAGGAAAGCCACGTCGCCGGCCCCGATCAGGACCCCGTCGAGGGCGAAGACCACCCCGGCGAACGGCATCAGCGCCACGAACCACGGCCAGATGATCGCGGCCTGCGCGTGCACCTGCGGGTCCGGCGTGAACCACCCTGGCACGACCGGCGAGCCGGCCGCGGCGAGCAGCGCGAAAGCCACCCCGGCCACGGCGCCGGCGATGGTCACCCGGCGGGCCACCTCCCGGGCGGCTGCCACGTCACCGCCGCCGAGAGCCGCACCGACCAGGGACTGCGCCGCGATCGCCACGGCGTCCAGGACGAGCGCACTGAAGAACCACAACTGCAGGACGATCTGGTGAGCACCGACCGCGGCCACCCCGAAGCGGGCCGCCACCGCCGTCGCCGACAGGAAACAGGCCTGGAACGCGGCACCCCGGATCAGCAGATCGCGGCCGAGCCGCACCTGGCTGACGATGATTCGCAGGTCGGGCCGGAGTGCGCGGGTCTCGCGGATGAGGGCGTACAGGAAAAGCCCGCCGGACATGGTCTGGGCGATCACGTTGGCGACGGCGGAGCCGGTGAGCCCCCAGCCAGCCGGATAGACCAGCAGCGGGCAGAGGGCGGCGGAGAGGACGTTCGCCCCGAGCACGAAGATCAGCGGACGTCGGGTGTCCTGCACACCGCGCATCCACCCGTTTCCGGCGGCGGCGAGCAGCAGGCCGGGAATGCCGAGCACCGCGATGCGCAGCCAGCTGGCTGCGGCGGCCGCGGTCTCCGGATCACCCGCGAGAGTCCGGGCGAGCGGTCCGGCGAAGGCTTGGGCGAGCAGAGCCAGCAGTACGCCCGCGGCCAGCGCAAGCCAGGAAGCCTGAACGCCCTCGGCGACGGCCGCAGCGCGATCACCGGCACCGAAGCGCCGAGCGGTCCGCCCCGTGGTCCCGTACGCCATCAGTGTCCCGAACCAGACGGCCAACGCCATCACCGTGCCGCTGACCGCGACGGCGGCGAGCGGCACCCGCCCGAGATGCCCGACCACTGCGGTGTCGACCAGCACATAGAGCGGCTCTGCCGCCAGCACGACGAGAGCGGGCAGCGCCAGCCGGGCAATCCGCCGAGCCGACGCTGGTTGGCCGTCGGGGACCTCAGCCGCGTCGACGGCCGGACGGGGCGGACTCATGGTGTCTCATGATGCCCGCCCGGCAGTAAGGAGTGCAATACGCGTGAGTGCTTACCCGGTTACTGGCGGGTGTCCATCGAGGTCTGCAGGGCGCGGCGCAGCTGCTCGCGGGCTTCGTCAGTGGACTGGGGCTTGGGCTTGGCAGCCATGATCGTGGTCCTTCCACGGTGGGTGATGGGCGCGG
>DASWMR010000290.1:0-2056 GCA_036399635.1 Actinoplanes sp.
CCCAGGCGGCGCTGGTCCTCGGCCAGATCCATCTGCGCCAGGCGGCGGCCGATGACGACCCGCTGCGGCAAGCGGCCGGCCGCCATCAGGCCCGGCTGCGGTTGGAGGAGGCGCAGCAGGATCTCGCCGACCTGGGTGATCCGGTGGCTGCCCGGCGGGCCGCGGAGCTGGCCGCGCAGGCCGCCGCGTTCGCCGAGGTCTGAGCCCGGTGGCCGGTTTCCGGTGGCGGTTCCTCGCGCCACCCCTCGTGCTCGCGCTCGTGCTGCTGGCGTTGAGCCGGGCGACCGGGCCGCACCTGTGGCTGTCGGTGCTCGGCATCGTCGCGACTGCCGTCGTGGCCGGGGTGGCTGTCACCGCACTGTACCGGGAGCGCCGGCATGCCTCGCCGCACTCGACCGGCTCGGTCGGTGACCGGCACCCGTCGCCGGCGGTGCTGATCGGCCGGGAGCAGGAGATCGACGACCTCGTCGGGTTGCACGACCGGGTCCGGCGTGAGCGTGCCGAGAAGTCGATGGCCCGGCCCGTGGTCCTCCTGCTGTGCGGGGTGGCGGGCGTGGGGAAGTCGGCGCTCGCCGCCGCGGCCGCGACCGCCATCCTCGCCAAGGACTCGCCCTACCGGACCGGCCCGGTCACGGTCAACCTGAACAGCGGCGGCGAGCCGGTGGCGGCCGGGCATGTGCTGGGTGCCCTGCTGCGGCAGCTGAAGTGGGGCGGCCCGATACCGCCGGAGACGCCGGCCCGCGTCAAGATCTTCCGGGCCTTGGCGGCCGAACGGCGGCCCTTGATCATCCTGGATGCGGTGGCCGACTACGCCCAGGTCGCCGGTCTCATCCCGAATTCGGCGCGGTGCTGCGTCATCATCACCAGCCGGCGCAATCTCGGGCCGGCCCTGGGTGTCGAGCCGTACGAGGTGCGTCCGCTGCGCCGGCCGAGCTCGCTGGAGCTGCTGCACGCGATCAGCCGGACCACGCCGTACACCGGGCTGGTTTGCGCCGACCGGCTGGTGGACATCAGCGGTGGCCTGCCGGTCGCGATCCGGGCGATCGGCGAGCGGGTGATCTTCGAGAACAAATCGCTGTGCGACATCAACGCGACCCTGCGACCGGCCCGCACCCGGCTGCAGGAGCTGACCCGCGGCAGCACTGCCGTGATCGACGGCATTGCCGAGGAATTCGAGCGGCTCAGCCCCGACGAGGCGCACGCGCTGTGCCTGCTGACCCTGCTGAAGACCCGGACGTTCGCCTCCTGGGTGGTGGCACCGCTGCTCGACGTCTCGCCGCTCGCCGGCGAGCCGGTGGTGACCGAGCTGGTCAACGCGCGCCTGATCGAGCCGGCCGGGCGGGACCAGCGGTTCGGCCTGCCGCGGTACCGGATGAACGCGATCGTCCGGCTCTACGCCGAGAGCCGGCTGAGCAGTGACGCGGAGCTGCTCGGCGAGTGCCACGCCGCGCTGCGGCGGCTGCGGGACGTCTTCTGCGTGGCGGGTGCGCGGCTGGCCGGCTACCCCCTGGCCGGTGCCGCCTGGACCGACGCGGTGCGCCGGTGGATTCCGAAGCCGCGCGCCGCCCGCCCGGACGGGGCCGACGACGCCTGGGTCCGGGCCGAACTGCTCAGCCTGGCCGACGCGGCCCGCGGCCTGCAGGCCGAGGATCCGGTGCTGACGTGGCGGCTGTGCGGGCGGTTCGGCGAGAACTTCCCGGAATCCGGCGAGCACCTGCCACCCGCGCAGTGGGCCGCCGACCTATCGGTCACGCTCGACAATGCCGCCCGGGCGGCCCGTGACGCGGTGCAGTACGAGGCCGAGCTCGACGTGCGGGTTTCCGAGGTGAATTTGCACAGCGGGACCGGGCACTTCCCGCACGCCGAGCGGGTGCTCGCACGGATCGAGTCGATCATCGGTGGGCTGCCGGCCGGTGACGGCCGGCGCCACGCGCTCGATCAGGCAGCGACGGCCGGGTTGATCCTCGCGCAGGGCTACCTGCAGGCGTTCCGGCGGCACCCCGCGCAGGCGACCCTCGCGCGCGTCGGCCGCCTGTTGAGGCCACAGTCGGCCACC
>DASWMR010000291.1:0-8711 GCA_036399635.1 Actinoplanes sp.
CTGAACACATGGGCTTCCTCGACATGTAAGCCAGACCGCAATCTAAGGTCATCTATCCTCGCGACGCTGCGGGCATGGCTCTTTCGAGACGCACCCTGCTCCTCAGTTCGGCCGCCGCGGCGGGCGTGGCCGGCGCCACCACCATCTGGCCGTTGGCCGCGACGGCTGCCGGGTCGGCCCGGCCGTTGCGCTCCGACCCGTTCACTCTCGGCGTCGCGTCGGGCGACCCCGACGCGGACAGCTTCGTCCTCTGGACCAGGCTGGCCCCGACACCGCTTGCCGAGGACGGTCTCGGCGGCATGCCGTCCCGGATCGTGCCGGTGCACTGGGAGGTCGCCGACGACGAGCGCTTCGGCAAGGTCGTCCGGCGCGGCACCGCGATCGCCCGACCCGAGTCGGCGCACACCGTCCACGTCGAACTCGACCACCTGCTGCCCGGCCGCGAATACTTCTACCGCTTCCGGGCCGAGGGCTACCTCTCCCCGGCCGGCCGCACCCGGACCACGCCGCCGCGCTGGGCGACCGGCGGCAGCCTGGCGATGGCCTTCGCCTCCTGCTCGCAGTACGAACACGGCTACTTCACGGCGTACCGGCGGCTGGCCGAGGACGAGCCGGACCTGATCCTGCACCTGGGCGACTACCAGTACGAGTACGCGCCGGCCACGTACAACATCCCGGGCGGCAACCCGCGCGACCACCAGGGTCCGGAGACCGTGACGCTGGCCAACTACCGTCAGCGGCACGCTCAGTACAAGGCCGACCCCGATCTGCAGGCCGCGCACGCCGTCGCGCCCTGGGCCGTAGTCTTCGACGACCACGAGATCGAGAACAACTGGGCCGACGAGGTGCCCGAGCAGCCCGACCCGAACTTCCTGGCCCGCCGGGCCGCGGCGTTCCAGGCCTACTACGAGAACATGCCGCTGCGCCGCACCTCGATCCCGCGCGGCATCGACATGCAGCTCTACCGTCGGCTGTCGTGGGGCCGGCTCGCCACCTTCCACCTGCTCGACACCCGGCAGTTCCGCTCCGACCAGGCGTGCGGTGACGGCTACAAAGAGTGCGCCGACGCCGCCGACCCAGCGCGCTCGATCACCGGCGCCGAGCAGGAGAAATGGCTGCTCGACGGCTTCCACCGGTCGAACGCCCGCTGGGACGTCCTCGGCCAGCAGGTCTTCTTCGGTCAGCGGGACAACGACGCCGGCCCGGCGACGGTCACCAGCATGGACTCGTGGGACGGATATCTCGCCTCCCGAGAACGGATCACCCGTGGCTGGGTCGACGCCGGCGTGCGCAACCCGGTGGTGCTCACCGGTGACGTGCACGCGCACTGGGCCGACGAGCTCAAGCTGGACTACGCCGACCCGACCTCGAAGACGGTCGGCACCGAGCTGGTCTGCTCGTCGATCACGTCGACCGGCAACGGCGCTGACGTCGCCACCGGCACCCACCCGTGGGCGGCCTGGAACCCGCACCTCCGCTTCTACAACAACCAGCGTGGTTACGTCCGGACCCGGATCACCGCCGACGCGATGACCGTGGACTTCCGGGTGGTGCCGTACGTGACCGCGCCGGGCGCACCCGTCCACACCCGGGCGACCTTCGTCATCGAGGACCGGGTGGCTGGGCTGCACCAGACCGCGGACAACCCGACCCCGGCCACGCCCGTGCCGTCCAGCCCTGCGACGTCCAGCCGAGCACCGTCCACCCCGGCGACCGCCGCGCCGGCGACGTCGACCCGACGATCGGCCGACCTCGGCGCCGCGACGGTGCGGCAGGAGACCGAGCGCCCCTGAGGCCGCCCTCATGACGACCGGCGGCGGGTGCTGCGATCGAAGCGCCGCTCGCCGCCGGTCCGCCCGCCGCTCACGGTCGCCCGCAACGCCGGGTCGGTCGCCCGCAACGCCGGGTCGGTCGCGCCGCCGCCGCCGCCGCCGCCGAGATCGGGAACCTCGACCGGCGGCGGTTGCAACGCGGCCACCGCATCCGGACTGATGCCGCATCTCAGCAGCCGGTCGAGCAGGAGGACGGTCCGGTGTGCCGCCCCCTCGGCGAGCGCCCGGTCCATCGCCACCCGGGCCAGCGCCCCGCGGCCGCCCTGCCACGCCGTGAACGCCAGCAGACAGGCGGGCGGCCCCACGTAGGCCGGCTCGACCCGGCGCAGCACCTCGGTCCACAGGCCGATCCGCCACTCCTGAAATTCGGACCGGTTCAGCGCGTAGTCGTGCACCGAGTCGTCGGCCAGCAGCAGACCGAGCGCGGCGACCTCGTCGTCGGAGAGGCGCTTGCCCGCACGGTGCCGCCGCTCCGCGCTGCGCACCGCCGCCCGCCCGGCCCGCGACACCCGCCGCCCGGTGATCTCGACCAACGGCTGGTCTTTGGCCCGGTAGCCGGACAGCTGGTCCCGCGCCCGTGCGGTGGCCGCCGCCATCGCCAACCGCTCCTCGCCGGTCACCGCGGCCACCTGAGCCACCAGGGCCTGCCGGTCGGGCAGCGCAACCTGCCCCTGATAGACCGCGGCGGCCGCGATCGGGTTGCCGGGTGGCGGGCACAACTGGCCTTCGACCGGGCAGCACTGTGGATCGGCGCAGAGATAGGACCACCACCGGCCCTCAGTGATCCGCAGCGAGTCACAGATCGGCACCGCCGCAGCGGCCAGCGCGTGGCTCAGCCGCTGGATCATCGGGGTCACCGAGGCGGCCGGACCATAGCCGACCAGCACCACTGCCCGGGCCGGCTGGGACGCGATGACCGCCGCCAGATCGGTGATGTCCTGGTCGTCCGGCGGCGACAGGTCGTGCCGGGCGCCGAAGGTCACCAGCGGGCCGTCCACGCCGATCACGACGATGCTGTGCGTGGGGTGGAAGCCGAGCAGGTACGGAATGACGGCGATGAGCTCAGCGGGAGAACGGACGATGATCGTGCAGTCGGGGGTCATGCGGCCGAGCTTCGCGCCGGTCGGGCGGGCGGCGCGTGCCAGATGTCGCAGCCTGTGGACGACACGCGCGTCGTCCACAGGCGCTACGAACGGAACTGCAGCTCGTGGAGTTCCAGACCTTCCTGCTGCCACTCATGCACGGTGCGGTCCAGGTCGAGAGTCAGCTCGATCGACGACACCACGTCGTAGCCCGCGGCGTGCAGACTGCGGATCGCGTCCACGTTCCGCGACGAGGGAGAGATGGTCAGCGCGCTCAGGTTCCGCCGCTGGGCCTCGCTCGCCACGTGTCGCAGCAGCTTGCGGCCCACGCCCTGGTGCCGGTGCGACGCGGTGACGACCACCGGCTCCACCTCGCCGGCCCGGCCCCGCATGATCAGACCGACAAGCCCGATCACCCCGTCGTCGGCGTGATCGGCCACCCACAAACCGGACAGGTCGAGCCGGGTCAGGTACTCCTCGAAGCCGGCCCCGCTGTCGCCGGCCGGCTCGCCGTACATCTGGTTGTGCTGGTTGGTCAGCTCGGACCACAGGCGACGGCCCGCGGAGTGGTCACTCGGACGGTACGAACGCACTGTGACAGGGCTCATGCCGACATTTTGGCTCCGATTTCGAGCATTCGTAAGGCGAAGTGGAAGATAACCCGGTGGATCAGGCGTACTTGCGCGCGCACCCCGAGCACCTCCCGACATTTCTCACCCATCAGCGCATCCGCGAAACGCCGGTGGGCGGTGGCCATGTCTGCGCCGCCAGCCGCCTCACGCTGGACGACGGCACCTCGATCTTCACCAAGAGCTGGCCGTCCGGGGAACCGCCGGCCGGCTTCTTCGCCGCCGAGGCCGCCGGACTGCACTGGCTCCGCGAGGCCGCGGCCGCGCCCGTACCGGAAGTGATCGTTGCTCTTCCCAAGCTCCTCGCCCTGGAGTGGATCGAGCCCGGCGAGCCGACGCCGGCGGGCGCCGAACGCCTCGGCCGGGAGCTCGCCGCCCTACACCGCGCGGGCGCCGCGTCCTTTGGTGCCGAATGGCCCGGTTACATCGGCCCGCTCCCGTTGGACAACACCCCGACCACCGGATCATGGGGCGCCTGGTTCGGCGAGCGCCGGCTGCGCCCGTACCTCAAGATCTCAGCAGATCGCGGCGCACTCTCGGTGACCGACGTCGCGCTCATCGAGCGCATTCTCGAGAGCCTGAGCCGGTACGCCCACAGCGAGGCACCGAGCCGCACCCACGGGGATCTCTGGCCGGGGAACGTCCTGTGGTCCGACGACCGCGCGTGGCTCATCGATCCGGCCGCGCAGGGCGGTCACCGCGAGACCGACCTGGCCGCGATGGCCCTGTTCGGCGGGGTGCCGCATCTCGAGCGGATGCTCGCTGCCTACCAGGAGGTGCATCCGTTGGCCGCGGGGTGGCAGGCGCGCGTACCGCTGCATCAGCTGCACCTGTTGTTGGTGCATACCGCCGCTTTCGGGTCGGGTTACAGCGATGCGGTGCGGACGGCGGCCACCGCGGCGCTAAGGGCGTTCTGAGCCTTCGAGCGCTGCGTTTGGGATCGGCTAGTTATCCACAGGGCGAAATCGGCCACAGCGTCCGGCGCGTCGAGCGGCTAGATTCGATCCGTGGACATCTTGGGAACGGCCGGCGTGCGGCGGTGCCACTCGTGACCATGCTCGCCGACCGGTTCGGCCGGGTGGCGACCGACCTGCGGGTCTCCCTCACCGACCGGTGCAACCTGCGCTGCACCTACTGCATGCCCGAGCAGGGACTGGCGTGGTTGCCGCGCGAGCAGCAACTCACTGACGACGAGGTGATCCGCCTGATCCGAGTCGCGGTCGAGCGGCTCGGCGTCACGAACGTCCGGTTCACCGGTGGGGAGCCGCTGCTGCGCCCTGGCCTCCTCGGCATCGTGCAGGCGACCGCCAAACTGACCCCCCGCCCCCGGCTCATGCTGACCACCAACGGCATCGGCCTCGAGCGCCTGGCCGCGCCGCTGCGCGACGCCGGGCTCGACCGCGTCAACGTCTCGCTGGACACCCTCGATCCGGTCCGCTTCAAGGCGCTGACCAGGCGCGACCGGCACGCCGACGTGTTGCGCGGCCTGCACGCGGCCACCACTGCCGGGCTCACCCCCGTCAAGATCAACACCGTGCTGATGCAGGGTGTCAACGACGACGAGGCAACCGCCCTCCTGCGCTTCGCCCTTGAGTACGGCTACCAGCTGCGCTTCATCGAGCAGATGCCCCTCGACGCCCAGCACCAGTGGGACCGCCACACGATGGTCACCGCCGACCAGATCCTGGCCGACCTGGCGCCGTTCGGTCTGCAGCCAGACACGGTTTCACGTGGAACGGCGCCCGCCGAGACCTGGCTGGTCCCCGGCCACCGGGACGCCGCCGGCGAGTCCGCCCGAGTCGGCGTCATCGGCAGCGTGACCAGGCCATTCTGCGGCGACTGCGACCGCACCCGGCTGACCGCCGACGGCCAGGTGCGCAACTGCCTGTTCGCCACCGAGGAGAGCGACCTGCGCAAGCTGCTCCGCACCGGCGCCGCCGACGAGGACATCGCCGAGGCGTGGCGGGTCGCCATGCGCGGCAAGCGGGCCGGCCACGGCATCGACGACCCCAGCTTCCTGCAGCCAGCTCGCCCGATGTCCGCAATCGGCGGCTGACCACCATGCTGACCGTCCGCTATTTCGCCGGCGCCCGAGCCGCCGCAAACGGCCTCGCCACCGAGCCGGCCGACGCCCACTCCCTGCACGACCTGACCCACCTCTTGACCGAACGCCACGGCGAACGCCTGGCGCTCGTCTTAAAGGCGGCCAGCTTCCTGGTCGACGGCCTCCGCTGCCACGACCCAGAGGCAGAGCTCCCCCCCAACGCCACAGTCGACATACTCCCCCCGTTCGCCGGCGGCTGAGCCCGCACCGCCACCCACCAGCCGTCACCCCACCACAACCCCAGCCATTACCAGGCTCTGCCCACAACGCCGGCTGCCGCCCCACCACACCCAGCCACCACCAGGCCCTGCCCACGCCACCGCCGGCTGCCGCCCCACCACACCGCAGCAACCACCCGTGCTACCGCCAGACGCGGGCCCCACCACACCCAAGCAACCACCAGGCATGTGCCCATGCACCGCCGACCCGCCCGCAGGGAGGCAGATCGGCCTGTAAGCGGCGTGCGGCTAGACCACAGCTCCATCAGCCCTCAGCCAGGCCCACGGCCGAACCACCACCGGTGCCGCGTTTGGAGAAGTCATTCCACGGTGCGCCCGACACGCACCCGTAAGCCATCGCGGCCGATCACGCATCAGCCATCGCGGCCGATTACGGGTGAGCCATCGCGGCCGCAGCCAACGATTCCGGCTCTGCGACCGTCAATGATCAAGCGCGACGATGCCAACCGCCCCACCCCGGCCCCACCCGCGGCGCGACCCACCCGATTTGCAGAAATAGGGCTACAACGGCATTGATCCTCTCCAGATTCAGGATGTAGGGCCCTCGACCGCTCACGAGAGCCCTACATCCCTGGAACTGGGAAGGATCAAGCACCTTGGGGTCCCTGCATCCTGAAGTCGGAGGGAAGCGCACGCCACCGCGGCAGGGACTCCACCGCGCAGGGCCACTACCAGGGCGAGTGCCTCGTCCTGCCATATGGCGCGGCTCCACATTGTTCGGGCGGAGTCGATCGCGAAGCAATCCTCCTCATCGCGCAAGCACCCCTTCACGATCACGCAAGCACCGTCCGCACCGCCCAACACCCGTTGAGGCCAGGCCGGAGAGCGCTCTCCAGCCACAAACGTCAAGGAGCGGACCGGATTGGCCACCCACTCCCGAATCGCGAATCCTGGAGAACGGCGGCTGCTACTTGGGCCCGCCTCCACTTCGAACGAGCTGCTCCGACTCGCGGTTCTACTCACGAGGCGCCCACCGTCAGACCTCGAATCGGGATCACCCAGCCGGAACACGATCGCGCAGGAGGCCGCCGCCAGCGGCCGTAGAAGGACGACGCGATTCGGCCGGCGAATCGCCGTGAGCGCGGAAGGGAATGGCCCGCCTCCCGGCTGTCGGAAGCGGACGAATCGCCATTGGATGGGGGAAGGACATCGGCCTGCGGATCGGGCGGAGGAGACTGGGCGGGTCCGCGCCGGCGTTGGCGGCGGGCTGCGGAACTGAGGAGGCGCTTTGCTCGCGTTTGTCGCGGTGGTCTTTGCGGTCATCGGGCTTGTGCACTTCTATCTGTGGAAGCGCCTCGTCAAGGATCCGCTGAAGGCCGGGCGCGCACGCCGGGTCGGGATGATCGCCGCGGTGGTGCTCGCCCTTCTCATTCCAGTCACTCTCATCGGGACGCGGACCGGGCTCCTCACCTGGCTCGCGTGGCCCGGATATCTGTGGCTGGCCCTGATGTTCTACCTGCTGGTGACGCTCCTTCTGCTCGAGATCCCGCGATTGGCGCTGGTGCTTTGGTGGCGCTTGACGGGTCGTACGGAGAAAGTCGCCAAGGGCGACCCTGCAGCCGCGCAAAAGGAGCTGGCGGCAGAGCAGGAGAGGCCAGCAGAGCCGGACAAGCCAGCAGAGCCGGACAAGCCAGCAGAGCCGGACAAGCCAGCAGAGCGGGACAAGCGGACGGAAGACTGGGCCGAGGGGGCAGAACAGCCGGCAACGATGCCCGCAGAAGGGCCGGCCGAAGAATGGGAAAAGCCGACGGCAGATGTCGATGCCGGAGTGCGCAGGCGCCTTGTTCTCGCGCGGGGGATGGCCATTTTCGCGGGGCTCACCGCGGCTGGCATCACCGGCTACGGCGTCAAGACCGCACTAGGCGGCCCCACTCTCGATCGGGTGCAGTTCCCGCTGGCCAAGCTGCCGCGCACGATGGACGGCACGCGACTGGCCGTCGTGTCAGATATTCATCTCGGGCCGCTCACCGGGACCCGGCACGCCGATCGCATCGTCGCCCTCATCAATTCGGTGCAGGCGGACATCGTCTGCATTGTCGGTGATCTGGTGGACGGCAGTGTTGCCGAATTGGGGCGGTTCGCGGCGCCGCTCGCCGGCATCGAGTCGCGGCAGGGTGCGTTTTTCGTGACCGGCAATCACGAGTATTACTCCGGATATCAGGAGTGGGTGGCGGAAGTGGCCCGGCTCAAGGTTCGGCCGTTGCGCAATGAGCGGCTGGAGATCGGCGGGCTGGATCTTGCTGGGGTGAACGACCTGGGCGGTGCGGCGATGGGCGATCCACCGGATTTCCGGCGGGCGCTGGGTGATCGGGATCGGACGCGCCCGGTGGTCTTGATGGCGCATCAGCCGGTTGCGGCGGTCGAGGCGGCACCATTTGGGGTTGATCTTCAAGTTTCCGGGCACACGCACGGCGGTCAGATGGCACCCTTCAACCTGCTGGTGACGCTTCAGCAGCCCGTGGTCTCCGGCCTCGGGACGGTGGACGGAGTGCCGGTGTACGTGACCAACGGCGCCGGGTTCTGGGGGCCGCCGGTTCGCGTGGGTGCGCCGCCTCAGGTCACCGTGATCGAGCTGCGCACGCAGTAACGCCGGGACAAAACTCGATGTAACGCACCGGGCGAAACTCGAGGTAACTCTCGGCAGAACGGCGAAAAGCCGGGAACAAACATGAAAAGACCGAAGCCGAACCAGCCAGCTCGGGCAAAAAGAGATCAAGATCCGTGAGTTTGTTCGAGCGTGGCGATTCGTGACAGTAGCGGGGGTCGTGAC
The DNA here is from genome assembly GCA_036399635.1 of Actinoplanes sp. GTDB lineage: Bacteria > Actinomycetota > Actinomycetes > Mycobacteriales > Micromonosporaceae > Actinoplanes. The sequence goes on from DASWMR010000291.1 coordinate 8,657, forward strand.
AGGATGCAGCGCGTGCCCTCGGGAAACGCAGGGTCCTCGGTCGCCGCGGACGCAT
>DASWMR010000292.1:0-1560 GCA_036399635.1 Actinoplanes sp.
GTCGGGCCATCGCCCCGCTCGCTCGACCCATGAGGTCCAGCGTGAGTTCTGCGGGGCCCGGCGGCCCGGGACGCCCCGATCGGCCACAGGGCTATGCGTGTGCGAACGCCGCTCAATGAGCAACCGGCTGTGGCGTCCCGGAACCGCCAGGTGCTTCCCCACTGGTAGGACAGCGGAGAGGCAACAATGAGTTTGCAGGACAACACCACCACGACGCGAGCCGTCACCGCCGGGGTCGACTGGGCGAAGGATAACCATGCCGTCTGTGTGCTCGACAACGACGGCGAACCGGTTGAACGGCTCACCGTGGCTCACAGCAAAGCCGGTCTGGCCCGGCTCAACGCCGTCCTGGACCGCCACGGCGTCGCCGCGATCGGTATCGAGCGCGGCGACGGGCCGGTCGTCGACGCGTTGCTCGCCGCCGGGCGTACCGTCTATGTGATCCCGCCGTCGCAGGTCAAAGCACTGCGGCAGCGATACGGCTCGGCCGGCAACAAAGACGATCGGTTCGACGCCTACGTCCTGGCCGACACCATACGCACCGACCAACGGCGACTGACGCCGCTGCTGCTGGACACCGCGGCCACGACCACACTGCGGAAACTGTGCCGGGCCCGTAAAGACCTCGTCGCTCACCGCGTCGCGGTGACCAACCAGCTGCGCGCGCATCTGCAGAACGCCCTGCCCGCAGTGGTCGACCTGTTCCGTGACCTCGACTCCACGGTCAGCCTGCGCTTCATCACTCGCTTCGACACCCAGGACGCCCTCGACTGGCTCTCGCCGAAACGTCTGGCCGCCTGGCTGGCAAGCGTCGGCTACAGCGGCCGGACCGACCCCGCCGTGCTGCACGAACACATCACCGCGGCACCGGCCGGCGCCGACGGTGAACACGGCCGGGCCCTGGCCGGCATCACCCACGCCTACCTGGTCACCCTGCAGACGATCACCGCCCAGATCGAGGTCCTGGCGCAACAGATCACCGAAGCCCTCACCCTGCACGCCGACCGGCGGATCTTCACCAGCCTGCCCCGCTCCGGCACCATCCGCGCCGCCCGCCTGCTCGCCGAGATCGGCGATGCACGCGGCAGATTCCCCACCGCAGCATCTCTGGCCTGCCTCGCCGGAGTCGCACCCTCGACCCGCCAGTCCGGCAAAGCCCGCATCGTCGCGTTCCGCTGGGCCGTCGACAAACAACTCCGCGACGCCGTCTGCGACTTCGCCGGAGACAGCCGCCGAGCCAACCCCTGGGCAGCCGACCTTTACGACCGCGCCCGCAGCCGCGGGCTCGACCATCCCCACGCCGTACGCATCCTCGCCAAAGCCTGGCTCGACATCATCTGGAAGTGCTGGACCACCAACACCGCCTACGAACCCGACCGGCACCGAGCTCTCCAACGACTCCTCAACCAAGATCAATCGATGGCAGGTTGACACAGGGCAACTCACGCGTCGGCGGTCACGGCGCAGGCGTCGACGTAGTCGTCGAGCACCCGCCGGTGGTAGTCGGGATCGAACCCCATCGCGGCCACCTCGGGTACGAGCCGGCGCAGCTTCTGCACC
>DASWMR010000293.1:0-13368 GCA_036399635.1 Actinoplanes sp.
CCCAGCCTGGCTCTGCTCACCAATAAGAACCACCCAGCCATGCTCTGCTGACCCACCCTTGCTCTGCTCACCCACCCTTGCTCAGGAATCGTCCACGATGGCCGATCGTCAACCGGTACGGCCAGGGCATCTACCGATCGGCCCGTACATTTGCCGGTACGTCTCCCGCACCGGACGCCCCGCTCAGTTCGGCTGGACGACGGCGGGGTGACGACGTATCGTGCTAGCAGCCTTGGGAGCGCTCCCACCGCTCCTCCCATCTACCAGGGGGTTCTTCCTCATGCGTCGTGTCGTGCTGTCTCTCGCCATCGGTGGCGTGCTGCTCTCGGCAGCCGCCTGTGGCACATCCCGCGACGACGACAAATCGGCCACCCCGAACGTCGCCCCCGCCTCGGGCGCCGCCGCCCAGCCAGGCCAGGTAGCGACCAAGTCGGCCTGCGAGGCACTCGGCGCCGTCTACAGCAAGAACATGGCGCCGTTCGCCAAGTCGCTGACCGACGTTGCCAGCGGCAAGGGCTCCCCGAAGTCGGCCCAGCAGTCCCTGAAGGCCTTCGCCACCGCAGTCCGCGGCGCTACCGAGACCAGCACCGACGCGCAGCTGCGCGCCGACGGCAAGCAGGCCGCCGACCGCCTCCAGGCCAAGGCCGGCGACGCCACGTTCTTCAGCAAGATCAAGACCTCCAAGGACGTGGACACCGTCCTCGTCACCAACCTCAAGGAATGGCTGTCCCCGGTCAGCCACCACTGCTCCTGACCGACCCGAACGCTGCGCGAACGAGCGCGGGGCCACGCGGCCTCGCGCTCTTTTCGCATCAAGGCCCAATCCCCGCCGGGGAGTCACCACAGCCGCCGGCCGCCAGGCGAATCGCCGGCTGCGGGGGGGTCGCGGGCTGCGCGCTGCGCGGCAGGTCGCGGGGTGCCGGGCAGGCCACGCGGTGCGCAGCAGGCCGCGCGGTGCGCAGCAGGCCACGGTGCGCAGCAGGCCGCGCGGTGTGGCTCGGGTCGGCTGGTGATGGCGCCCCCGCGGGGAAGCCCCGCCGCCCGCCTGCACCGGGCCGGCGCGGGCGACAGCGACCCCATGCCGCTATCGCAGGCGGCTGAACCGACCGTCGACGAGACGCCCGCAGACCCGGACGGCCGGACGTCTCACCCGGCCCGCAAGAACGCGGTTTCCGCGCGCTCCGGGTGACGGTGCACGGCCGCAGGATCGCAGCAACCGAGGACCCGGAAGCCCGACCCGGACCACCCCACAGCAAGTCCGCGCTAGGCGGAATCTCAACCAGCGGAATGGCCGACGCAAAGCCCCGATAGGCAAACCGAGCGCACCCGCCAAACCAGGCTCCAGAATGCATCGTGCAGTAACACCGGCATAACAGAATGCTAAAACCTATTACGCCCATAGGTAATATATATTGGCCGCAAACGAACCGTCCTCGTTGCCCGGTCAGGAGCCCACCCCCATGACTAGTCCGCCCGTCAACCGCCGTACCCTGCTCGCCGGCCTCTTCGGAGCTATCGGCGCCGCGGGTCTCGCCGGATGTGCAGAGGACGCCGCCTCCGGTGCCCGCCTGGCCGCCGCGGCACCGCTGCCCACCGCGGTCGACCCGGCCACCGAGCTGGTGATCTCGATCCACTTGACACACGTCTCACTGAAAGCGTCCGGTGAGCTCGGCAAGCTGCCGTTCAAGGTGCGCGACTGGCCCAACATCTCGGCCGGGCCGGATGTCATCCAGGGGTTCCGGGCGCGCTCGATCGACCTCGCGTCCAACGCCGGCATCCCGCCGATCCAGGCCGAAGCGATCAAGGTCGCCGCCAAGATCGTCGCAGTGCAGACCAAGAAAGCGCCGATCTACACGTACGCCACCGCGCCCGGCACGCCAGTGAAGGACCTCGCCGATCTGCGGGGCAAGAAGATCGGCTTCTCGCAGGGGCAGGCCCAGGGGCTTGTCGTTCTGCGCACCCTCAAGGAGCAGGGGCTCAAGGCGTCCGATGTGCAACTCGTCGCGCTGCCGAGCACCAAATTCCTGGTCGCCCTGCAGAGCAGGCAGATCGACATCGCCCCGCTCGGCGAGCCGGTGCTGACCAAGTATCTCGGCGAGTACGGCAAGGACGGCGCGATCGGCATCCCGATGACCGCAATTGATTACCTGACGATCCTCTGGGCGCCGGCCGAGGTACTCGCCGACTCGGCCAAGACCGCGGCGATCCGGGCGTTCATCCCGTTCTGGGCCAAGTCCAAGGTCTGGCAGTACGAGAACGAGGACGCCTGGAACGACGCCTATTACGTCAAGGACCAGGCCGTCACGGCCGCGGACGGCAAGCGCATCCTCGCCGTCGAGGACAAGCCGGTGTTCCCGACCAACTGGGACAAGGCCGTGGCCTGGCAACAGGAGTCCGCTGACCTGCTCGTCGAGGGCGGGTTCATCCAGCCGATCAAGGCGGAGAACCTGTTCGACCGCCGCTTCGAGTCGATTGCGGCGGAGTCGGTAGCCGCCCAGTACCGGGAGTGACCATGGCCATCAACACCCTTCCGATCGCCACCCGCCGGCCGCGCACGACCGCGCCACCCGCCCGGCGGAGACGGCGCCGGCTCGGTCCGGGGCGGCCCATCCCGTACGGCCGTGCGGTCGGTCCGATTCTCTTGATCGCCCTCTGGGCAGTGGTGTCCGGAACCGGTCTGCTGGACCCGCGGATGCTCTCCGCGCCGTGGACCATCGTGCAGACCGGCGGCGACCTCATCGCCTCCGGTGAGCTGCAGCGACACGTGCTCGCCTCGCTCCAGCGTGCCGTGTTCGGCTTCCTGATCGGCGGCACCGTGGGTACCGTGCTGGCGGTCGTCGCCGGGATCAGCCGGATCGGCGAGGCGCTCATCGACGGGCCGGTGCAGATCAAGCGGGCCATCCCGACGATCGCCATGATCCCGCTGTTGATCCTGTGGCTGGGCATCAACGAGGGCTTCAAGATCGTACTGATCGCGCTCGCCACCGCCGTCTACATGTATTTGCAGGTGCATGCGGGCCTCACCGGCATCGACAACCGCTACGTCGAGCTGGCCGAGGTGCAGAACTACAGCCGCTGGCAGTTCCTGCGGCACGTGGTCTTCCCCGGCGCACTGCCCGGCTTTTTCGTCGGGCTGCGCCTCGCGACCACCGCCGCGTGGCTGATTCTGGTCACCGTCGAGCAGATCAACGCGCTCTCCGGGGTCGGCTACATGATGTCGCAGGCCCAGCAGTACGCGAAGACCGACGTCGTCGTGGTCGGCCTGGTCGTCTACGGCATCTTCGGCTTCACTTCCGACGCCCTGCTGCGGTTGATCGAACGGAGGGTGCTGACATGGCGCCGCACACTGACGAGTTGACCTACACCAAAACCACCGACCAGACCGGCGTACGCATCCGGAATCTCACCCGCAGCTTCGGCGAGCACACCGTCCTCAATGGTGTCGACCTGGACATCGAACCGGGCGAGTTCGTGGCCCTGCTCGGGCGCAGCGGATCCGGCAAGAGCACCCTGCTGCGGGCGCTCGCCGGGCTGGACTACGCCGTGGTGGGCGACGGCGAGCTGCTGATCCCCCAGCGGGTGTCGGTGGTCTTCCAGGATTCCCGGCTGCTGCCCTGGCGCCGGGTGCTGGACAACGTGATCCTCGGCCTGCGCTCGCCGCGTGCCCAGGAAGCGGGCGTCGAGGCGCTCGCCGAGGTGGGCCTGGCCGGGCGCGAGCGGGCCTGGCCCAATGAGCTCTCCGGCGGTGAGCAGCAGCGGGTCGCGCTGGCCCGCTCACTGGTCGGCGAGCCCGCGCTGCTGCTCGCCGACGAGCCGTTCGGCGCGCTGGACGCGCTGACCCGGATCCGGATGCACGCGCTGCTGCGGGCGCTGTGCAAGCGGCACCGCCCGGCCGTCCTGCTGGTCACCCACGACGTGGACGAGGCGGTCCAGCTGGCCGACCGGATCGTCGTGCTGGATCACGGCACCATCGCCGTCGACGTGCGGCCCGGCCTGCCCGAGCCGCGCTCGCAGGCGGATCCGGCCTTCCAGAAGACCCGTACCCAGTTGCTGACCGCCCTAGGAGTCACCGTATGACTGAGCCAACCCGCAGCGAAAAACAGAATGCAAACCCGAATCGTAAGTTGCACCTGAACGCGTTCCTGATGACGGTTGGTCACCACGAGGCGGCCTGGCGGCTGCCCGAGAGTGACCCGTTCGCGCACGTAACCCTCGCGCACTATGCGAACCTCGCGGGGATCGCCGAGCGGGGCAAGCTGGATTCGCTGTTCCTGGCGGACAGCCCGGTGCTGTGGAACAGCATCGGGCGCCGGCCGGCCGGCGGGCTGGAGCCGACCGTGCTGCTGACCGCGCTGGCCACGGTGACCGAGCACATCGGCCTGATCGGGACCGCCTCGACCACGTACAACGAGCCGTTCAACCTGGCCCGCCGGTTCGCCTCGCTGGACCACCTCAGCGGCGGCCGGGCCGGCTGGAACGTGGTCACCACCGCGGGCATCGACGCGGCCCGCAACTTCAACCTGGACGAGCTGCCGGCGCACCGGGACCGGTACGAGCGGGCCGCGGAGTTCGTCGACGTGGCCCGCAAGCTCTGGGACAGCTGGGAGGACGACGCGCCGCTCGGCGACAAGGCCAGCGGCGTGTGGGGCGACGACCACAAGATCCACCCGGCCGGGCACGAGGGCCGGTTCTTCAAGGTGGCCGGCGCGCTGAACGTGCCGCGCTCGCCGCAGGGTCACCCGCTGCTGGTCCAGGCGGGCTCGTCGGAGGACGGCAAGGAGCTCGCCGCCCGCTACGCCGACGCGGTCTTCACCGCACAGCAGACTCTCGAAGACGCGCAGAACTTCTACGCCGACCTCAAGCGCCGCACGCTCGCCGAGGGCCGGGACCCGGACGCCATCAAGATCCTGCCCGGCATCGTCCCGGCGATTGGCTCCACCGAACGCGAGGCCCTCGCGCTGGAGGAAGAGCTGGACCGGCTGATCAAACCGGAGTACGCGCTGAATCAGCTCGCCCAGACGCTCAAGCTCGACCCGTCCGACCTGCAGCTGGACCGGGAACTGCCGGCCGACCTGCCTGGAGAGGAGGAGATCGAGGGAGCGAAAAGCCGCTACACGCTGATCGTGGAGCTGGCCCGGCGGGAAAGCCTGACCGTGCGGCAGCTCATCGGCCGGCTCGGCGGCGGCCGCGGACACCGCACCTTCGCGGGCACCCCGGAGCAGGTGGCTGACGCGATCCAGCACTGGTTCGACAACGGTGCCGCGGACGGCTTCAACATCATGGCGCCGGTCCTGCCCTCCGGTCTGGAGATCTTCGTTGACCAGGTGGTGCCGATCCTGCAGCAGCGCGGCCTGTTCCGCACCGAATACACCGGCACGACGCTGCGCGACAACTACGGTCTGGCCCGCCCGTCGGTGGTGCCGACGCTGGTCCGGTAGGGACCGTCGACGCGCTGGTCAGGCTCGGGCGAGCCAGGAGTTCGGGTCGCGGCGCACCTTGTCGACCGCGCTCAGCGCGGCGCCGATCACGGCGGCGTCCGGTCCGAGCGGGGCGGGCCGCACCTCCACCGGGGCCCAGGCTGAGGTGAGTACGCGGTCGCACACCTCCCGCTCGATGCTCTGGGTGAGCCACGAGGCGAGGAGCGAATAGCTGCCGCCGAGCAGCACCGTGTCGACGTCGATGATGTTGACGAGCGCGGAGATCGCGACGCCCAGCGCTCGGCCCGCGCGGTCCAGCGCGGCGAGGATCTCCGGCGAGCCGGCCGAGCCGAGCGCGTCGATCGCCACAGCCGGGGCCCAGTTCGGCGACACGGCGATCGGCAGGCGGTCGGCCGGCACCGCGGCCAGGATCTCCTGCAGGCCGGCATAGCACTGCAGGCAACCCCCGGCGCCACACGAGCAGGCCAGCCCCTCGCTCTGCACCATCACGTGACCGAGCTCGCCGCTCCACCCGCGGGAGCCGGGCAGGAGCTCACCGTTGAGCACGATGCCGGCCCCGATGTCGAACTCGCCGCTGATGCAGACGAAGTCGCGCAGTTCCTGCGCGCTGGCGTACAACTCGCCCAGCGCGGCCAGCCCGGCGTCGTTGTCCACAGTGACCGGCAGGTGGGCCGAGCCGATCCGGGCGCGCAGCGCCCCGCCCGCGTCCACGTCCCGCCAGCCCAGCGTCGGGGCCAACCGCACGACGCCGTCCTGGATCGGCCCGGGGGCGGCGAGAGTGACGCCGACCACGGTCAGGTGCTCCGCGGCGGCCGCCCTGATCGCCTTCTCGGCCATCTCGGCGAGGCTGGCCAGGGTCTGCGCCGGGGGCAGGTCCCGCGCGTTGCGGGCGGTGAAGTCGAGGTGCCGGACCCCGCCGGTGAGGTCGACGACGCAGGCCGACAGTGTGTCCGCCCGGATGTCCAGGCCGAGGCCGGCCGGGCCGGTCCGCGCCAGGCTGAGCCCGACCCGGGGCCGCCCGCTGTTGCCGGAACGCGCCGGTCCGGACTCGACGATCAGCCCACCGGACAGCAGTTCGTCGACGATCCGGGAGATGGTCGGCCGGGTCAGGCTGGTGGTGAGGGCCAGTTCGCTGCGCGAGACCGGGGCCAGCCGGGCACCCACGATCTGCTGGAAGGTCAGGGTCAGGTTGTGGGCGCGCAGGCTGTCCTGCCGGACCGGCGTGTCCGTGGCCGGCGCCACCCGGTGCACCGGCCTGGTCATGACAGGTCGGCCGCGTAGGCGGCGGCCTGCTCCGGCGAGAGCACTCCGTCGGCGACCACGGTGACGATCCGGCGGGTGACCGTCTCCCCCGGCTCGAGCAGCAGCGCCCGCCCCCAGCTCAGGGCGGAGCCAACGCCGAGGTAGTCGCGGGTCCGCACGAACCATGGGTCGTCGCGGGTCTCCGGCGTCGCCCCGAGGAAGACGAGCGTCCACTCACCGCCGCAGACCTGCAGCCACGGCGACCGGCAACCGTGAATCGTCTCGGGCTTGTCGCCGGCCGCGGCGGTGACCCGGCGGTCCTCGGTGCCGGACGGCGCCCGCCAGAAGAAGCCGCCGTACCCGGCGCCGGGCCGGCCGTGCGCGGCCGGGCTGCGCAGCGGCAGGTTCTGGCCGGTGACGTTGGTCAGCGCGAAACCGAAGCTCAGCGCCCACGCGTCCGGGCCGAGCTGCCGGGCGGTGAGGTCCCGGCGCTCGGCCAGCAGGTAGTCGCCGGTCATCGAGATCCAGCGCAGGGTGTGGCTGAGCTCGGTGTCGGTGCGGCGCAACCACCGTACGTGCTCCTGGGTGCCCTGGTTGTCGAGCCAGGCCGGACCGTGCCCGGGGATGAACGTCCGGCCGCCCCAGAAATTGCCGCCGTCGACCTCGGCGATGGCGACGCTCACCCCGAGATGGTGCCGGTGCGACGGCGGCATCAGCTCGGTCACCGTGGTGCCGCCGAGCGTGCGCACCGGGTGCAGGAAGGGCCGCGGCGCCAGGGCGACCGGCAGCTCCGGTTGCCAGACGTAGTCCGCGACCGTCCGGCCGCCGAGGCGCAGGGCCGCGGGTGCCTCACCGCTCACCGGTGCAACCGGGTGCGCGCGCCCACGATTGTCGTTGTTGCCATGACGAACACCCTCCTTCACCCCCACTGCCCGTTTCGCCTTACCCCTGCGGGCGCGCGGACCACGACCGTAGGTAGGTGTCCACGGTGAAGTGGGACGCCTCCCGCCGGTCGAGTTGCGGCCGGTCGGCGTTGCGCACGGCGCCGGGACCGGTGTTCGCGTACTCGGCGAACCGCGCCTGCCGCCACGCCAGGCCGTCCGCGTCGATCCACGGTGCGGCGGCGATCTGCTCGCCCAACACCGAGTCGCGGACGACGACCTGAGCGGCCGCGGCGCCGGGACGGCCCAGATGCACGGTGCCGGCCGCCGCGTCGCCGGTGAAGGTCGACCGGGTGAACAGGAAGCCGTACGGCTGACGCGCGCTGGTGGCGGCAGCGGTGATCGTTCCGGCCCTGGCCGCGATCGTGCATGTGTCGAAGACCGCGGTGCCCGGCCCGGCGATGAAGTCCAGGTTGCCCTCGACGTCGCAGTTGCGCAGCAGGGTCCGGCTCGTTCCGCCCGGTGCGGTGTCGGCGAGGAACGTGCCCTCGTCCCCGAGCAAGCGGGTGCCGTCGAAGAGCGTACGGTCGGCGGCCGTGCGCACCGCCGGGGCGGGACCGGGCACGAGCGTCTCGTCGTAGGCGTTCTCGATGGTCAGGTCCCGGACCGTGGTGCCGTTCGCCAACACGGTGAACGTGGCCGCCGCGTCGCCCCAGACTCCTCCGTAGAACCTCGCGGCCGCCGCGCCCTGGTCGTAGGTGATGACTACGTCTTCCGGGTTGCCGGTGGAGCCGGTGATGGTGACGTTGCGCTGGTCCTGGTAGACCCGGACGGTCTCCCGGTAGACGCCGGGCTTCACCACGATGGTGACCGGTCCGTCGGCGTCCCGAGTGGAGCCGAGTGCCGCCTGGAGATCGCCGTAGGTGCCGGTGCCGTCCAGCGCCACGGTCACCGTCCGAGGCGTGCGGGCCGGCCGGGGCGGCGGCTGCGGACCGGCGAACTTCTTCACCAGGCTGACGGCCTTCGCGGCCGGATCGGGAGTGTACGGATAGAAGCCGGCCGGATCGAACGACTCGGCGGTGGAGTCGATCTGGCCGGTCGTGTCGATGAAGGCGTTGCGGCGCTGCACGAGCTGGCTGGTGGTGCCATACGTGACCAGGGGATCGTGGACCCGTTCGAACGTGGTGTCCTCGACCACCACCCGGCCGTTGTTGCGGACCATCGTGCCGTACAGCTGGACGTCCGAGAGGTAGTTGTCGTAGAGGTGTGCCGCCGCTGTGTTGTCGATGCTCCAGTTGCGCTGCACGGTATTGCGGATCCAGTTGTGGTGCGCGGTCAGCTTGGTGATGACGTTGGTCGTCCAGCCCACGCCGAGGGCCTTGTTGATGTCGCTGAAAACGTTCCAGGACAGGGTGACGTAGTCGCTGTCCTTGCGGATGTCGATGCCGCCGTCGCCGACCCGCTGGATCTTGACGTGGTCGATCCAGACGTGGTGCGCGGTATCCAGCCGGATGCCGTCGTTGTCCGCGGTCTTGCCGTCCCAGTCGCCCGGGACGTACGAGTCGCCGATGGTCAAATTCCGGATGATCACGTTGTGCGTGCCCGGCAGGAACAGGCCGCCGCCGGACAGCCCGGCCCCCGAGCCGACGCCGATGATCGTCTTGTCCGAGGCGACCCGCACCATACTGCCGTACGGCTCGACCTTGATGGAGCCGACGACCTGCACGACAAGTGGTTCCGGGGCCAGCGCGTACGCCCGCAGCTGTTCGAGATCAGTGGCCTGGACCACCCCGCCACCCGCGCCGCCGGTGGTGGCCAGGCCGTCGGGTCCGGGCACCGAGGCGAAGCCGTTCGGCTGGTCGGCCCAGGCTGTGCTGCTACCGGCACCTGACTCTACGGACGGGCCCGCGTATGCCGGGGTGGCCACCAGAGCGGTCGTTGTCAATACCGCCACGAGGGCGAGGCTGAGTTTCAACGGTCCTCCAGACCGGTTACGAGGAACGGGTCGACGTCGGCGAAGCCGGCCGGCCCGGTGGCGAAGAGAGCGAGGGTGGCGCCGACCCAGCCGCCCGGGGTGGCGGCGAACGGCGGGCTCAACTCGCGCCACCCGGTCCCGTCCACGTCGGCGGCGAACCGGGCGACGGCGCCGTCGGAGACGACGACGGACAGCCGGACGTGCGCTTCCGTCGGCACCGGCAGCGGCTCCAGCACGTCCCGCTCGGTCACCGCCAGCTCCGGCGTGGGCTCGTCGGTCGCTTCCGTCGTCTCGGCGAACCGGCAGACGAGTACCGGGCCGCCGGGCCGGTGCTCGACCCCGATCCACGCGTAGGTGCTGCCGAGCACGGCGAGTCCGGCGCGGCACCCGACCGGACCGGCCAGCCGCAGGGCGGTCTCGGCACGCAACCGGGGTGCGGGCAGGCGCTGAACGAGGACGTTGGGCAGCACGCGCAGGTCGCCCCAGGGCGCGGGGCGACAGGCCATCCGCAGGCCGTCGGTGCCGCGGGTGTCGAGCAGCCAGGACGGATCCGGGTTGGCCGACCAGCTCCACTGTGGTCCGGGCACCCCGTCCGGGAACGCGTCGCTGGTCGGTGGCGCGGCCGGCGATCCGGCGGCCGGCTTGCGGTGGATGGTGACCGGGCTGCCGAGGCCGGTGCCGTCGTCGTCGCCGATCACCGGCCAGCCGTCCGATCGCCAGTGCATCGGCTGCAGGTGGACCACCCGCCCGTACGCGGCCTGGTCCTGGAAATGCACAAACCAGTCCTGTCCGTCCGGTGCGGTGACCCAGGCGCCCTGGTGCGGGCCGTTGATCTCGGTGTCGCCCTGTGCCAGAACGATCCGCGGCTCGTACGGGCCGAAGACGTCCCGCGACCGAAAGGCGAACTGCCACCCGTCCTTGACGCCGCCGGCCGGCGCGAAGATCCAGTACCAGCCGTCCCGGCGGTACCACTTCGGACCCTCCAGGGTGCGGCAGCCGGGGATCTGGTCGCCGTCGATGATCACGACGCCGTCGTCCAGCGGGGTGAGGTCAGCGGTCACCCGGTGTGCGGTCAGCCGGTTGTTGATGCCGGCGCGGCTACGCGCCCAGCCGTGCACCAGATAGGCGTTGCCGTCGTCGTCCCACAGCGGGCACGGGTCGATCAGCCCGCGGCCGGGCAGCACCAGCCGCGGCTCGCTCCACGGGCCGGCCGGGTCCTCGGCGGTGAGCACGTAGATGCCGTGGTCCGGATCGGGGTAGCAGATCCAGAAGAGACCCGCGTGATGGCGGAGAGCCGGTGCCCACACGCCGCAGCCGGCCCGCGGTGTGGCGAAGAACACCTCGGGCTTCAGCCGGTCGAGCGCGTGCCCGATCAGCCGCCAGTTCACCAGGTCGGTCGAGTGCAGCACGGGCAGACCCGGCACCCGGTTGAAGCTGGAGGCGATGAGGTAGTAGTCGTCGCCGACGCGCACCACGTCCGGATCGGACCAGTCGGCGAACAGGACCGGGTTGCGGTAGGACCCGTCACCGAGATCGGCCGTCCACGGTGCGATCCGCTGGGAAGTCACCACGAGATCTCCTCTGCCGCGGTCTCCGCCGCCGCCATAGTGGTCGGATCCGGCGGCCCGTCCGCGATCAGGACGCCGAGCCGCCGGGTGAAAACGCTGCCGGCCGGGATGACCAGCGGCCGGTCCCAGGCCAGTGAGGAACACACCGCGCCATAGTCCTCGGCCCGAACGAACCAGGGGTCGGCGTCCCCGCCGCCGGCCCAGAAGACCAGCGTCCACGCCGGAGCGTCCGGGCTGGCGCCGGTGAGTACCACCCACGGCTGACGGCTACCGTGCACATCGCCGTCGTCGTCGCGGCCGAACGCGCGGACCTGGTTCAGCCCGGCCGGCGCCCGCCAGAAGAAGCCGCCGTACCCCGCGCCGGGCCGGCCCCGGGAGCCCGGGCTGTCGATCGTCAACGGGCCACCGTCGGTGCTGGTCAGCGTGAAGCCGACGCCGAGCATCCACGAGGTGTCGCTGACCTGACTTGCGATCAGCGTGCGCTCCTCGCGGGCCAGTGCCTTGCCGTCCTGGTCGGTCCAGCACAGCTCCTGGCCGATCCGGTCGCCCGACCGGTGTAGCCAAGACGCGTGCTCCTGCCGGCCATGGTTGTCCAGCCGCACCGAGCCGTGCCCGGCGACGTACGTCCGCCCGCCCCAGAAGTTCGCGTCGTTGAGCACCGGGATGGCGATGCTCGCGCCGAGGTGGTGCAGGTGGTCGGCGGGCATGAAGCCGGTGACCGTCGTGCCGGCCAGCGTGGTGACCGGATGCAGGTAGGGCCGCGGCGAGACATCCGTCGGCAGTTGTGGATCCCAGACATATCGGGCCACCTCCCGGCCCGCACAGCTCAACGCCACCGAAGCCCCCTGACCGGTTTGCGCCTGAACCATCGGCGTCCTCCCGATTCCTCCGGGACGAGGGATCCCGGCGGGAGGCAAGCTACCCAAGCCCACGCACTTACGTCAATCTCTGTAACAAATTCGGGTCGGTCGGGAAAGTCGAGGTGGCATAGCGGTTGACATGGACGGCACTAGATAGATAAAACTCTGAAACAAATTGCGAAGCTCGGTCCCCGGAGGATCACCTTGAATACACGGAACGACCACCGCCCCGCCAGCTTCGACCGGCGTAGCGCCCTCAAGCTGGCCGGCCTCGCCGGGCTCGGCACCACGCTGGCAGCATGCGGCAAGGGCTTCGGCGGCAAGAGTGACAGCGGCGGCAAAATCGAACTGAACATGGTCTGGTGGGGTGACGCGAACCGCGCCGCCGACACGCAGAAGACCCTGGACCTGTTCCAGGCCGCGAACCCCAACATCGTCGTGAAGACGGAGTTCCAGGACAGCGACCCGTACAAGGACAAGCTGGTCACCCGCTTCGCCGGCGGCACCCCGCCGGACCTGTCCGCGATGCGGGTGGACAGCATCACCGAGTACGCCGGCCGCGGCTCGCTCCTCGATCTCACCCAGTTCGGCGCGGACAAGCTCGACCTGTCCGGTGTCGGCGACGCCGCCAAGGCGCTCGGCACCGTCGACCAGAAGGTCTACGGCGTCCCCTCCGGCCTCAACAGCGTCGGCTTCGTCATCAACAAGGAGATCACCGACAAGTACGGCGTGGCGATCCCCAACGGCGACACCTGGAGCTGGGAGGAGATGCAGAGCTTCGCCAAGGAGGTGACCGCGAAAAGCAAGAAGGCCGTCTACGGCACGTTCTTCGACGCGTTCACGATCTCCAACTTCCTGGTCTTCATCACACAGCGCGGTGAGAAGCTGTACGGCGAGGACGGCAAGCTGGCCCTGCCGCAGGAGACGACCACGGCCTGGTTCCAGATGATGAACGACATGCGCGCCTCCGGTGCGTTCCCGCCGGCCGGCTTCATCGACCCGACCAACGGCTCGGCGCCGGACAAGTCCTACGTCGCGCGCAAGAAGCTGGCCTCGCAGATCATCCCGACCAACAACCTGGCCAACTACAACAAGGCCAGCGGCGGTCAGCTGCAGTTGCTGGCGATGCCGGGCGAGTCGCAGGCCGAGCAGCGTGGCGCCCCGATCGGCACGCCGCAGATCTGGTCGATCGCGGCGAAGTCGAAGCACCCCGACGAGACGCTTGCCCTGCTGAATTTCATCGTCAACAACGCCGACGCGGCCAAGGCCACCGGCACCACGCGCGGCGTACCGGCCTCCCAGAAGGTCGCCGAGGCCATCGCGCCGTCGCTGAGCCCGGACGACAAGCGAGCCTCGGACTTCATCGCCAAGCTGCAGACCCAGAAGCTGACCCCGATCTACCCG
>DASWMR010000294.1:0-10816 GCA_036399635.1 Actinoplanes sp.
TTCGCGATCGGCCCGGACACCGGCTTCGTCATGATCGGCGAGCGGACCAACGTCACCGGCTCGGCCCGGTTCCGCCGGCTCATCGAGGCCGACGACTACCAGGGTGCCGTCGACGTCGCGCTCGACCAGGTCCGCGGCGGCGCCAACCTGCTCGACGTCAACATGGACGCCGACCTGCTCGACAGTGAGCAGGCGATGACCACGTTCCTCAACCTGATCGCCACCGAGCCCGAGGTGGCCCGCATCCCGATCATGGTGGACAGCTCGAAGTGGACAGTGCTCGAGGCCGGCCTCAAGTGCGTGCAGGGCAAGGGTGTGGTCAACTCGATCAGCCTGAAGGAGGGCGAGGAGCAGTTCCTCGCCCAGGCCCGGCGAATCCGGGACTTCGGCGCCGGCGTGGTCGTGATGGCCTTCGACGAGCAAGGCCAGGCCGACACCCGCGACCGCAAGGTGTCGATCTGCGGCCGGGCCTACGACCTGCTGGTCAACGAGGCCGGGTTCGACCCCAACGACATCATCTTCGACCCGAACGTGCTGGCCGTGGCCACCGGCATCGCCGAGCACAACGGCTACGCCAAGGCGTTCATCGAGGCGCTTCCGCTGATCAAGCAACGGTGTCCCGGCGCGCGCACCAGCGGCGGCATCTCCAACCTGTCCTTCTCGTTCCGCGGCAACGACGTGGTCCGCGAGGCCATGCATTCGGCCTTCCTCTACTACGCGGTGCAGGCCGGCCTCGACATGGGCATCGTCAACGCCGGGCAGCTCGCGGTCTACCAGGACATCCCGGCCGACCTGCTGGAACTGGTCGAGGACGTGATCTTCGACCGCCGGCCGGACGCCACCGACCGCCTGGTGACCTTCGCGTCGACCGTCACCGGCGCCGGCAAGCAGCGCGTCGTCGATCTGTCCTGGCGCGAGACCCCGGTGAACGAGCGGCTGTCGCATGCGCTGGTGCACGGCATCGTCGACTTCATCGAGGCCGACACCGAGGAGGCCCGCCAGCAGTTCGCCCGGCCGCTCGAGGTGATCGAGGGCCCGCTGATGGACGGCATGAAGGTGGTCGGCGACCTCTTCGGCGCCGGCAAGATGTTCCTGCCGCAGGTGGTCAAGAGCGCCCGGGTGATGAAGCGCTCGGTCGCCTACCTCGAGCCGTACATGGAGGCCGAGAAGGAGCAGGCCCGCCTCTCCGGTCAGGTGCTGAGCGCCCGCGGCCAGGGCAAGGTCGTGCTCGCCTCGGTCAAGGGCGACGTGCACGACATCGGTAAGAACATCGTCGGCGTCGTGCTGGGCTGCAACAACTACGAGGTGATCGACCTCGGCGTGATGGTGCCGGCCGCGAAGATCCTGGACACCGCGCTGGCCGAGGGCGCCGACGTGATCGGCCTGTCCGGCCTGATCACCCCGTCGCTGGACGAGATGGTCTCGGTCGGCGCCGAAATGCAGCGCCGCGGGCTCAAGCTGCCGCTGCTGATCGGCGGCGCCACCACGTCGCGCCAGCACACGGCGGTGCGCATCGCCCCGGCGTACGAGGGCACGACCGTGCATGTGCTCGACGCTTCCCGCGTCGTCGGCGTGGTCTCCGACCTGCAGGACCCCGACCGGGCCGAGAAGCTGGACGCCGCCAACCGCATCGAGCAGGAGCGGCTGCGCGTGCAGCACGCCAATCGGCGTTCCCAGCCGCTGCTGAGCATCCGCCAGGCGCGGGCCAACCGCGAGGAGGTCGACTTCAGCGAGCTGCCCGTGCCGGCCTTCACGGGCGTACGCGACGTGGAGCCGTCGATCGCCGAACTGCGCGAGATGATCGACTGGCAGTTCCTGTTCCTGGCCTGGGAGCTGAAGGGCAAGTTCCCGGCAATCCTGGAGCAGCCGGTCGCCCGCGAGCTGTACGACGACGCCAACACCCTCCTCGACAAGATCATCAAGGACGGCTCGTTCCGCGCCCGCGGCCGCTACGCCTTCTGGCCCGCGCACTCGGCCGGCGACGACATCGTGCTCGAGAACGGCACCCGCTTCCCGATGCTGCGCCAGCAGACCGAGAAGCCGCAGGGCCGGGCGAACCGCTGCCTGGCCGACTACATCGCGCCCGCGCCAACATCGGACGCAACCCCGGAGTCCGGCGACCACCTGGGCGGTTTCGCGGTGGCCATCCACGGCGCCGACGAGTTGGCCGCGACCTACGAGGCCGAGCAGGACGACTACCGCGCCATCATGGTGAAGGCCCTGGCCGACCGCCTGGCCGAGGCCTTCGCCGAACACCTGCACCTGCGGGTCCGCCGCGAGTGGTTCGAGCCCGACGCCCAGCCCGAGCTGGCCGACCTGCACGCCGAGCGCTTCCGCGGCATCCGCCCCGCCCTCGGCTACCCCGCAAGCCCCGACCACAGCGAGAAGAAGGACCTCTTCGACCTGCTGGGTACGGCCGAGATCGGCGTCAGCCTCACCGAGTCGTTCGCCATGACCCCCGCAGCCGCAGTCAGCGGCCTGATCTTCGCGCACCCCCAGTCCCGCTACTTCACCGTCGGCCGCATCGGCAAGGACCAGGTGGTCGACTACGCAGCCCGCCGCGGCATGCCGGTCGACGAGGTGGAACGCTGGCTGCGCCCCAACTTGGCCTACGAAATCGACTGACCCCAAGGCGCCCTCGGGGCCCGGCTGTGCTGTGGGGTCAGATGCCGGTGGACCAGAGGTCCGGCTCCCAGTGGTGCAGGATGCCGGGGAAGTACATTGCGGCTATCGACACCAGGGCTATCAGGGTGAACGCCGCGCGCAGCACCAACGTCTCGGTGCGGCCGCCGACCCGCACCGCTACGCCGTCGGGGACGCCGATCATGCGCCACATGCGATGGCCGAGGGGGATCGGCCAGAGGATCGGCACGCCGGCTGTGGTCACCATGTCGCCCAGCAGGTGGACGAAGCAGCCGACGCCGACCGCGAGCCCGAGTATCGGGTAGCCGCGGTCGCCGGGGAGGTTCGCCGCGGTGAACCAGGCTATCGCCGCGGCGCAGATGGTCACGATCACCCAGCCGGCCCGTTCCGCCCAGCGGTCGAACAGGCCGCGTAGGGCCAAGCCGGCCATGACGAAGACGATGCCCAGCAGCGCCCACTTGCCGTACTCAGCGCACAGCGCGGTCGTGCCCCAGCCGACCAGGGCGGCGAACGGCAGGGTGTGGGTGAAGGTGCGGTGGCCGTTGGTGCGGCGCGGGTCGCGGCGTAGCCGGGTGGCGGTGTAGACGCCGAGCGAGATCTTCTCGATCACCTCGGCTACGAACAGCGAGAAGACGCCGAAGGTGCGGGCCACCGTGGCGCCGCCCTGGTTGCGGGTCACCCGGCCGGACAGGTCGAGGTCGGGCAGCAGCGCGCCACCGGCGCAGACCAGCGTGCCGATCGTCACCGCGAGCGGCGACTGCTCGTAGGAGGCGAAGTGGTCCACCGCCCAGCTTCCGGCGAGCCAGGCGGCCGCGCCCGACAGGGCGTGCGACGGACCCATCATCGGTGTTGCCCCTCCCCGTGCCCCCAGGCGGTGAGCGGCGGGGACAAACCCGGTCACTGTCGCACCGCGGGGAGGGGTGATCAACGACCGACACGTCCACTATGGAGTGGCAATGGTCACCGATGGCCGGGGGCGTTCCAGGGTGCGACCCGGTGGGCGTAGCTGTAGCGCGGCTCCCAGTGCCGCCAGCGCGCGTGCCGCACCAGCCCGATGACCAGGAACGTCAGGGGAATTGCCGGCCAGAAGAAGTGCGCGCCGGAGAGTAGCCACAGGCCGGTGAGGACCAGCGCGATCGACACGATGAAGGCGGCGTGCCGGCGCAGCCCCCGGCGTGTCGCGAGCCGGGCCGCGGGCGTCTCGGCGAGCGCCTGGCGGCCACCGCCGGGCAGGTCCCCGGTCAGCGGCGCCAGCTCGTCGCGGTACTTGGCGGCGTACACCGCGCCCAGCCTCTCCTCGCCCTCTTCCAGCGTCAGCCGGCCCTCGGTCATTGCGGCCCGCAGGATCTCGGCGACCTGTTCGCGTTCCTGGTCGGAGGTCCGCAGCCGCCCGGGCCTGGTCTCGTCGGTACTCATGTGTCCTCCTCAGCTCGATGACTCAAGCGTCGGCTAGACGCCGGCCGGCAACGTCGGCCCGGCGGAGCATCTTCCGGGCGGCTTTCCGGCGGGCGAAGACCTTCGGCGTACGCCCGGGGAGGTGCCGACGGCTTCCGGCGTACGCCCGCAGGAGTAGCGCCCGCACCACCGCGCGCCGATGTCCCGGCCCCGGACCGTGCCGTAGGTTCGGCTGCGTGCACGACATGCGCCGGTGGGGACCCCCGTGGCGGCAGGACCGCCGGACCGGGCGGTTCGTCGTGCCCGAGCCCGGCGCGTTCCGCAGGCGTCACCACCTCGGCCTCGGCGCGGTGCTGATGGCCGGCCTCTTCCACGTGATCGGCGCGAACAACTTGGCCGAGGAGGGCGCCGTCTTCCTGGCGATCACCCCGCTGGTGGACGCCCTCCTGCTTGTCGGACCGGTGGCTCTGCGTTGGCGCCGCAGGTTCCCGGTCGCCGTCTTCGCGGTCGCCGCGGTCGCCTCGATCGGGTTCGCCACCTTCGCCGAACCTCACTGGACGTACGCGGTCGCGCCGGCCATCGCCCTGGTCACGCTCGCCAGGCAGGGCCGCGTCCGGGCCGCTCTGCTCGGTGCCGGTGCGGCGTACGTCGCGTACCTGCTGGTTTGTTGGGTCTTGGCCGACCGGCTCGGGGTGACCGAGGATGCCCGGCCTGACCTGCGTGATGCCCTGCTGCTCGCGGTCGGCCTCGCCGTGCTGGTCTTTGTGGGTGCGGCGGCGAAGGTGCGCGCCGAGCAGATGGCGGAGCTCATGAAGGTACGCGCTGAGCGCGCGCGGGCGCAGGAGGAGCAGGAGCGCCGGCAGGCCTCGGAGGAACGGCTGCGGATCGCCCGGGAGCTGCATGATGTGCTCGGCCATCATCTGTCACTGATCAACGTGCAGGCGGGGGTCGGTCTACATCTGATGGACAACCAGCCGGAGCAGGCCCGGGAGGCGCTCTCGGCGATCAAGACGGCGAGTGCCGAGGCGCTGCGCGAGGTGCGCTCGGTGCTCGGCGTGCTGCGTACCTCGGATGAGGCAGCACCCCGCCAGCCGGCGCTCGGCCTCAGCCGGCTCGACGACCTGACCGCGGACGCTGGGCTGCCGGTCACCACCACGGTGACCGGAGTGGCACGGGAGTTGCCACCCGAGGTAGACCGGGCGGCCTACCGGATCGTCCAGGAAGCCCTGACCAACGTCCGCAAGCATGCCGGCCCGGCGGCGTCCGCGTCGATCGGGGTGGACTTTCTGCCGACCGCTCTGCATCTGGCCATCCGCAACGCGGGGCCGGCTGCCGACGAGGCCGAGCCCGGCGGTGGGGGCAGCGGGATCGCCGGCATGCGGGCCCGGGCCGAGAGCCTCGGCGGCACGCTGGCGGCCGGCCCGGTCGACGGCGGATTCCTGGTGTCGGTGCTGCTGCCGGCCCCGGCCGACGCCCCGACTGACGCCCCGACCGATCTTCCGACCGGTTCTTCGACCGATGCTCCGACAGAGGAGAACGCATGATCTCGGTGCTGCTCGCCGACGACCAGGCCCTGGTGCGGGCGGGCTTTCGCGCGTTGCTCAACGCCGAGGCGGACATCCGGGTGGTCGGCGAGGCCGCGGACGGTCTCGACGCGGTCCGCCAGGCCCAGCAGACCCGGCCGGACGTGGTGCTGATGGACATCCGGATGCCCGGCGTGGACGGCCTGGAGGCGACCCGCCGGATCGCCGCCGACCCGGCGCTCGCCGAGACTCGGGTGGTCATTCTGACGACCTTCGAGCTGGACGAGTACGTGTTCGAAGCGCTGCGCACCGGCGCGTCCGGATTCCTGGTCAAGGACACCGAACCGGTCGAGCTGCTGCGGGCCGTGCGGGCGGTCGCCGCCGGCGACGCGCTGCTGTCACCGAGCGTGACCCGCCGGGTGATCAGTGAGTTCGCCGGTGCCGCCGGGCGGGGCCGGACCGCCCCACCGCCGGTCCGGCTCGATCAGCTCACCGACCGCGAGCGCGAGGTGCTCGTGCTGGTCGCCGAGGGCCTGTCCAACGACGAGATCGCGGCCCGCCTGGTGATCAGCCCGGCCACCGCGAAGACGCACGTGAGCCGCACGATGATCAAGATGGCGGCCCGGGACCGCGCACAGCTCGTCGTCTACGCGTACGAGAACGGGCTGATCCGCCCCGGCTGGCTCGGCTGAAATTTTCCCGGAGTCGTCGGCGGCTGCTGTCGAAAAACGTGATGCGATGGCGTCATCACTCCGACGGCGCCGACCGGCGGCGCTTGGGACGGGAGGGACACCATGCAGTACGCACTGCTGATCTACGGCGACGAGAAGGCCTGGGAAGCGCGCGACGAGCGGGAGAAGCAGGAGAACCACGAACGGCACGGCCGGTTCATGGAGATGCTGCGCGCACGTGGGGCGCTGGTCGGCGGCGAGGAGCTGAACAACTCGGCGAGCGCCACCACGGTCCGCAACGGCGGGGTCGGCGTCACCGATGGGCCGTACGCCGAGACGGCTGAGCAGCTCGGCGGGTTCTATCTGGTCGAGGCGGCCGATCTGGACGAGGCGATCGCGCTGGCCAAGCAGGTGCCGGAGCCGATCGTGGAGATCCGCCCGGTCGTCGCCCACCCGGACATGTGAGCTCCGGTGATGAAGGCGCTCCGCCCGAACCGGTGAGTGCACGGCAGGCGGTCGAGCAGGCGTACCGCGATGAGTGGGCACGCCTGCTCGCCCTGCTCGTCACGCGCCTGCGGCGCTTCGACGTCGCCGAGGACAGCCTGCAGGACGCGTACGCCGCGGCGGCGCGGGTCTGGCCCGATCAGGGGGTGCCGCAGCGGCCGGGCGCGTGGCTCTACACCACGGCGTACCGGCGGGCGCTGGACCGGATCCGTCGTGCGGAGGCGGATGCTCGGCGGCTGCCGTTGCTGCTGACATCCCCGCCCTCGTCATTCGAAGACGACAATTCCGACATTACGGACGAAAGGCTTAGGCTTCTTTTTGCCTGCTGCCACCCGGCGCTGCGCCCGGACGCACGGGCCGCACTGATGCTGCGCTTCGTGGCCGGCCTGACCACCGCCGAGATCGCCCGGTTGTTCCTGGTCAGCGAGCCGACCATGGCGGCCCGACTGACCCGGGCGAAGGCCAAGATGGCGGTCGCCGGCATCCCACTGCGCCGACCCACCGCCGACGACCTGCCGGAGCGCCTCGACGTGGTGCTCGCGGTCCTCTACCTGATCTTCACCGAGGGCTACCGGGCCACCGCCGGACCCGATGTGGTGCGCCCGCGATTGGCCACCGAGGCGATCCGGCTCGGCTACCTGGTCGGGGAGCTGTTGCCCGGCGAGCCACGGATCGTGGCACTGCTGTCGTTGATGCTGCTGCAGCACGCCCGTCGGGACGCCCGGGTGGCCCCCGACGGCACCCTGGTGCTGCTGCCCGACCAGGACCGCGTGCACTGGCACCACGACGAAATCGCCCGCGGCCTGGCCCTGCTCGACGTGCTCGAGGCCACCCCCATGCCCGGCGAGTACCACCTCCAGGCCCTGATCGCAGCCGAGCACGTCCGCGCCGGCACGGCCCTCCAAGGGCCCGGGTTCTCCATGCCGTCCGGAGGCCGAGCCGCAGGTAGCAGCATGGCCCAGGAGGGGCCGGGGTTCTCCGTGCCGTCCGGAGGCCGAGCCGCAGGTAGCAGCATGGCCCAGGAGGGGCCCGGGTTCTCCGTGCCGTCCGGAGGCCGAGCTGCTGGTAGCAGCATGGCCCAGGAGGGGCCGGGGTTCTCCGTGCCGTCCGGAGGCCGAGCCGCTGGTAGCAGCATGGCCCAGGAGGGGCCCGGGTTCTCCGTGCCGTCCGGAGGAACGGGTGTTGGTGGAGGTGGGGCCCGTTGGCCGCGGATTGCTCGGCTCTATGCCGAGCTGGAGCGGCGCACCGGCTCGCCGGTGGTGCGGCTCAACCGGGCGGTGGCGATCGCCGAGGCGGGATCGCCGGAGGCCGCGTTGGCCCTGCTCGACGGCCTGGACCGGGCGCTGACAGGTAACCACCTGCTGCCCGCGGTGCGGGCCGAGCTGCTTGTCCGGCTCGACCGGCTGGACGAGGCCGAGGCGGCCTTCGACCAAGCGCTGGCGCTGGTGCGCACCGAGCCGGAGCATGCCCACCTGGCCCGACGACGGGCCGCCCTGCGGAACCCCTGAACGAGCCCCCGCCCGCTCCCAGCCCCGCTGCGCCCGCTCTCAGCCCGCAGTGCGCGTGGCCCAGCCCCGCAGTGCGCGCAGCCTGGTCGGGCAGGTCAGTCCCGCAGTGCGCGCAGCCCAGGCCCGCAACGACCCCGAAAGTCACCGATGCATTCTGGCGGAAACCGCAACCTCGTCGATTCGACGCTTCTCATTGAATGCCCAATAAATGGTCATGCCTCTTTCACCTGCCAAATACGCAGTCACCTAAAAGTGGCTAGTCTCGCGTTTGTATTAATGCGGCGGGCGACCCTAGTATCGGTTCCAGCAAGCGAAATCTTGCGCAACCAGAAAGGCGTCAGCCATGAACAAGACCACCCGTACGCTCGCCATGTCCGGTATCGCCGTTGCGGCCGGCCTGACGATGGGCGTCGGACCGGCCTCGGCCGCGCCCGGCACCACCGCGGCAGGCAGCACCACGTCGGCAGCCAGCACCACGTCGGCAGGCTTTGGCGCTGCGTCGAGCTCGGACCACCGCTGGGGCAACGGTCGGGTAGTTGGCTACTTCCGCACGGCCAGTGCCTGTGTCCGGATGGGCAAGATTGGCGAGTTCCGCCACAAGTGGGACGACTCTGACTGCGACTTCGTGCGTCGCGGCTTCCACCGCGGCCAGTGGCAGCTGACCGTGAGCTGGGACCGGCACGGCCGTCCGTTCGGCCAAGGTAACGACAACCACGGCCCCAAGGGCGGCGGCCACAAGGACGACCACGGCCCCCAGGGCGGTCACAAGGATGACGACCGCGGCCCCAAGGGCGGTCACAAGGATGGCCACGACGAGCACGGCACCTGGAAGGGCAACTACAAGAAGAACTAATTGACAGTTTTTCTCGACTGAAGGCCGTATCCGATTCCGGATACGGCCTTCAGTCATTTCTTTCGGGCTATTCACGGAGTGCGCTAATGCACAACGGTCCGAGGTTTCCCTCGCCATTCCCGGGGGAGGGGATAGGACGAATGATCACGGGCATCGGCCGAACGGACAACGTCGATTCCGGCGGTCAACTAGAGCCGATCGGAGTAAATAGCGGTACCGGGCAGTATCCCCGCTCAGCGAAAGTCGTTCCCCGCCGGTTCGGTGGCAGGGGCCGGTTCGGTGGCGGAGGCGGGCTCCGGCGACACGCCACTGCGGTGCGCGATCGCGACGAGGTGGGCCCGGCTGCGCGCGCCGAGCTTCGACAGAATGCGGCTCACGTACGTGCGTACCGTCTCCGGGCTCAACCGCATTGCCCGGGCGACCGTGGCGTTGTCGTCGCCGTGCGCCAGCGCGGCGAGCACCTCGAGTTCCCGGCCGCTGAGCCGGTCGAGCCGAGGATCGGGCTCGGGCTCCGGCGTCGCGACCGCCCGGGCCATCACCTGCCGCGCGACACCGGGGGAGAGCACCGGCTCGCCCCGCGCGGCCGCCCGGACCGCTTCCCGCAGTGCGTGTGGCGTGGTGTCCTTCACCAGATATCCGTCGGCGCCGGCCCGCAGTGCGTCCAGCACCTCCCGATCGGTGTCGAACGTGGTGACCATGAGCACGGCGACATCCCGGCAGCCCGGGTCGGCCCGGATCGCCCGGGTCGCCGCCACGCCGTTGACGCCCGGCATCCGCACGTCCATCAGGACCACGGCGGGCCGGGTGCGCCGGATCAGCGGCAGTGCCGAGGCGCCGCCGGACGCCTCGCCGACCACCATGATCGGTTCGCGCCCGGCGTCCTGGCATACGTCGTTCTCGCCGGTCAGGAGCGCGGTCAGGCCGGCCCGGACGATCGACTGATCGTCGACCAGCACCACCCGCACCGGCTCAGCCATCGCGGGCACCTCGCTTATCCCCATCGTCGGGGCCCGGAGGGTCGTTGGGGCCGGGAGGGTCGTTGGGGCCGGGAGGGTCGTCGGGGCCCGGAGGGTCGTTGGGGCCCGATGGGAGGTAGGCGGTGACCCCCCAGCCGTTCCCGGTCGGCCCGGCCGCGAAGTCGCCGCCGAGCGCCGCCACCTCGTCGCGCAGCCCGGCCAGCCCGGTGCCGTCGTCGGAGACCTGGACCCGCAGGCCGCCCTCCGCACGGCACACCTCGACGTCGATCGACCGGCCGGACGAATGCCGCAGGACGTTGGTGACGGCCTCCCGCACCACCCGGTACGCCGTGGCCGGCACCTCCGCGTCGACCCTGGTCCGCACCCGGTAGCCCGCGGCCCGGGCGGTGTCGGCGAGCACCTCCACGTCACCGGCCGTCGGCTGGTCGGCCCGCAACTCCCGGACGGCGACGCGCAACGCGGTGAGCGCCTGCGACACCGATGCCGAGACGTGGTCAAGCGCCGTCACGGCGGCCTCCGGGTCGCGGCGAGCCTCCTGCCGGGCGACGTTCGTGTGGATCGCCGCGACGGTCATCGTGTGCCCGATGGAGTCGTGCAACTCCCGGGAGAGTGCCTGCTTGTGCTCGTCGAGCCGGCGCTCCGCGGCCAGCGTGACCTGGCGGTCGGTGAGGTCGGCGATCTGCCGCCGGGCGCGCACCAACTCGCCGAGCGCGATCGCGGCGGCGGCCAGCGCGAGGTGACC
>DASWMR010000295.1:0-9425 GCA_036399635.1 Actinoplanes sp.
CTGCGGATCGTCAACATCATTGAGATCGACTCGCTGCCGAACCTCATCACCAACACCGGCAGCTCGGCCGGCGCCACCGCGGCCTGCGACACGATGAAGGCCAATGGCAACTACGTCAACGGCATCGGGTACGCCCTGCAGAAGCTCGGCGCGCTCGCCAACGGCTACAACTACGTCGACGCCGCGCACCACGGCTGGATCGGCTGGGACACGAACTTCGGCCCCACCGCCGACATCATGCTGCAGGCCGCTCAGGCGTCCGGCAGCGTCAGCAACGTCACCGGCTTCATCACCAACACGGCCAACTACTCGGCGCTCACCGAGCCGTTCTTCACGGTCACCAGCACGGTGAACGGCACGAGCGTGCGGCAGTCCAAGTGGGTCGACTGGAACCAGTACGTCGACGAGCTCACCTTCGCTCAGGCGTTCCGCACCAAGCTGGTCTCGGTCGGCTTCGACGCCGGCATCGGCATGCTGATCGACACCTCCCGCAACGGCTGGGGCGGCTCCGCCCGGCCCACCGCGGCGAGCACCGCGACCGACGTCGACACCTTCGTCAACGCCTCCCGCATCGACCGCCGGATCCACGCCGGTAACTGGTGCAACCAGTCCGGTGCCGGCCTCGGCGAGCGTCCGACGGCCGCCCCGGCCACCGGTATCGACGCCTACGTCTGGGTCAAGCCCCCGGGCGAGTCCGACGGCTCCTCCTCGCTCATCCCGAACGACGAGGGCAAGGGCTTCGACCAGATGTGCGACCCGACCTACACCGGTAACGCCCGTAACGGCAACAGCCTGACCGGCTCGCTGCCCAACGCTCCCATCTCGGGTGCCTGGTTCTCCGCTCAGTTCCAGCAGCTGATGGCGAACGCGTACCCGCCTCTGTAGCCTGACCCGCCCCCAAAACCGCCAGGCCCCGCTCTTTCCCACGAGGAGCGGGGCCTGGTGTTTTCCATCCTGCCGCCGGCTGCCGGCCGGCTGCGGTGGTCCGGCGGGGCGAGCGACCCTCCGGAAGGCCGGTTCTGGGCCGCCTCAGCCTTCCCGGCCCCCGATGTCCGATAAGAAGGACCGGTGGAGATTTCCAAGGTCGCCTGGAAGGTCGCCGGCCGCCGCCTCACGGTGGCTGCCGGCAGTGTGACCGGCGAGCACTACCGGGACAACTTCGACGTCCTGCACCTGGACCCCGGCCCGCCGCTCGCGGTCGTGGCGGACGGCCTGGGCGACGGCCGGGGGAGTGGGATCGCCGGCCGGACCGCCGTGGACACCTTCGTCGCGACCCTGCTCCGCGAGCCGGGTGGGGCGCATCCACCGGCCGCGCTGCGGGAAGCGGTTGCCGAGGCGCAGGCGGCCGTACGCCGGGCCGGCCGCGGCCTGGACGAGCTGACCGGCTGCACGTTGACCGCCTTCGTGGGCGGCCCGGACGAGCCGGACGCCTGGATCGTGCAGCTCGGTGACTCGCGCGCCTACCGGCTGCGGGACGGCCTGCTGGAGCTGCTCACCGTCGACCACACGATCGCCTGGCTGGGCGTGCTGCACGGCTGGTTCACCGCGGACTCGGCCGAAGGGCGGGCCGCCCGGTACCGCCTGACCCGGTTCGCCGGGCACGCCGAGGACCCCGAGCCGGACGTGCTGAACGTGAGCCTGCGCCCAGACGACGTCTACCTGCTCTGCACCGACGGCGTCCCCGACCAGCTCTCGTACGAGCATCTGGCCCGGGTCCTCGGCGGCACGGCCGACCCCGCCGCGGTCGCCCATGTGCTGCTCGACGACACGATGAAGGCGGGCGGCGCGGACAACGCCACCGCCGTGGTGATCCGTGTCGAGAACTCGATCTGAGCCGTGTCTGGATTATCTCGGCATCTGGTAGAAGCCGGTCGGTGACTCGGCCTCCCAGGCCGCGCTCTGCCGGTTCCGGGTGCGCATCCGCAGCAGCAGCCCGACGCCGAGGAAGACCAGCACCGCACCGATGATCAGGCCGGGGCCGAGCACGCTGGGCGTGCCCGCGGTGGGCCGGATCGCGACCGCCGGCGTCGAGGTCGTGTCGTCCGTCGGAGTCTCGTCGCCGGGGTCCTCGGTCGCCTCGTCGGTCGGCTCCTCAGTCGGCTCGGTCTCCGACGGGGTGGGGCTCGGTGTCGCGGCCACGCCGGAGACCACCCGGCTGGTGACCCCGCCCGTGTTCAGCACCCGCCCGTCGCCGTCCACCGCGCTCGCTTCGAGAGAGACCGTGCCGTTGTCCGGGCCGGTGAACCCGATGTCCCAGCGGCCGGTCACGGTCCGGCCGCGGCACAGCTCGCCGGGGTCGGGCTCGGCGTCGACCACCCGCACGGCGTCCGCATCGGCCTCGGCGCGTACCTCGAAGGTCCCGCCGTTCTCGATGCGGGCGATCCGAATCTGGTCGAGGCTCACCCCGTCGGTGGTGATCTCCAGCGACCAGCGCACCTTGAGGCAGCGCCGGCCACGGTCGGTCGAGGCGACGGCGGTCAGCGTGCGGGCCGCCTTGCCGGTGGTGAACGAGGCCGGCGCCTGGCCGATGTTCACCGCGAAGCCGGGCTCCGCGGCCCATGCCGGGGCACCGGCGAACAGAGACGTGGCGACCAGGGCCAGCGCGGTGATGACGCGTACCGCCACCCGGTGTCGCATGATGATCACTCCTTCTCGCATGGCTGTCCCTCCGCCTGCACATGAGATGGTTCGTGGCAACCCGGCGAAAGGTTCATCCAGTCGGCGGGGTCACTGGCCAAAGCTCCTTATTTTTCGCTTAGCCACCCGTTTCGTCTGAGTATCCGCCCAGCTCAGGGCCGGTTCGTGCAGGGTGACCTGGAAAGACCGCGACAAAAGAGTTCCTGGACGTTCATCCGAACCCGTGCGGTGCACGTAGATGGGGGGAGGACCAGGAACCGGCCGCGTGCCGGATCCTGCCCAACAAGAAGCAGGGGGCATCACCCACGGATGCCGGCGTCCCACCCGCCCATGGGACGTGACCGCTGCGGAGAACGAGGAGTCAATGGCCCGGACGAACAACAACCCGCGATCCGCCAATCGTGTGGCCGTCGATGTCGGAGCTACCGGAACCCGTCCGGCGTCCAAGGGCGCCGTGGTGATCCTCGTCGTGAGTGTGCTCGCGGCGATCTGGGCGGTGGCGATGATGACGGCCGTCGGTCGCGTCGGCTATGTGTACTTCTTCATGTATGCCGAGTTCTATATGGGCGTCATCGCCCTGGTTTCGCTCTCGATTACGATCATGGTCGGTCTCGTTGCCACCGACCGCCTGGTGCTCTCCATCCGGCAACGCGTGATGCTGCAGTCCACCCACCGGACGACCGGTGTGATCGCGGTGACCGCTCTGGTCGTGCACGTCTGGACGAAGGTCGTCGAGGACCACATCGGCGTGATCGACGTCTTCATCCCGTTCCTCGCGCAGGGCAACCGGTTGTACGTCGGGTTGGGCACGATCTCCGGCTGGGTCATGATCCTGGTGATGTGGACCGGTATTGCCCGGTCCCGGTTCATCGGCCGGGGCTCGCCCTGGATGTGGCGTGGGATCCACGCGATCTCCTACCTGATGTGGCCGATCGCGCTGATGCACGGCCTGTCCGCCGGCCGTGCCGCGAAGCCGTGGGTCATCGTCAGCTACCTCGTCTGCATCCTGCTCGTGCTGGTCGGCCTCGCCGTCCGGGTCTCGGTGAGCCTGAACCGCCGCAAGGACTTCGCGTCGACCGCCACCGGTGCGGTCAAGCCGGTCGGCCGGCTGGTGCCGACCACCGCACCGGTGAAGAAGCGCGCCCGGTCGGAGCGCGACGAACTCGCCCCGGTCGCCGTGCTCGACACGTTCCGCCCGGTCACCCCCCCACCCCCGCCACCGGTGGCCGCGCCGGTCGCCCAGCCCGCGATGCGCGAGGAGATGATCATCCCGGCGTCCCGCGGCGGCCGGTACGACGACGAGATGGCGGCCCCGGCCCCGCGGCAGCGCCGGGCGATGGCCGACGAGCCGACCCGTGCGGTCACCCGCCGGGCGGTGGAGCTCCAGCCGGACGACCGCCCCCGCGGTCGCCGGTACGCCGACGACGGCGAGATTGAGTTCGACGAGCCGACGGCCCGCGGACGCCGCTATGCCATGGATGACACCGGCGCCCGGACGCGTCGCCCCGGCCCGGAGGACACCCGCACCCGGATGCGGCGGCCCGCGATGGACGACACCGGGCCACTGCGGCCGGCCTTCGACGGCGCTCCGGCGCCCCGGCCGCGCCGTTTCGCCGACGACGAGCCCACGCCGCGCCCCCGGCGCCGCGCCGAGGAGCCGGACTACGACGACGCGCCGCGTCGCCCGGCCCGGGGCGCCTTCGACGAGCTGCCGCGGGCACGCGGGCAACGCTTCGAGGAGGAACCGCACCCGCGGTCCGGCGGGTTCGAGCCGCGGTACAACGCCGGCGAGGACGACGCGCCCCGCGGCCGACGCGACCGCGCCGCCGGCCCGGACGGTGCCGACCCGGGCCGGCACAGCCGCGGCCAGCAGCCGGCCGCCGACGACGCGCCCACCATGGTCGGGATGGGCTCGCGCCGGGCCCGGCGGGGCAAGCCGGACCCGGTCCGGGTCGAGGCGGGCCGGGGCACCCGCGGCGGTGGCCGTGGCCCGGTCGACGACGATGCGGACGACGACGCCGCCTACTGGGCGCAGCTCCGCGGGGATGCGAATTGAGTACCGCCCAGGTTCCGCCGGTCACCTCGATCGGTACGCCGCGGCTCACCGCGGGCTTCGATGAATACGGCCGCCTGGACCTCATGGCGCACCAGGAGGTGCACGGGGGCTTCGCCGCGCTGTCCTCCGGCGAGCTGGTCGGTCTGACCGACCGCATCGAGCTGCGCGGCCGCGGCGGGGCCGGCTTCCCGTTCGCCCGCAAGGTCCGGGCCGTGCTCGACTCCTGCAAGCGCCAGGACCTGCCGCCGGTGATCGTGGTCAACGGCACCGAGGGCGAACCCCCGTCCTGGAAGGACAAGGCGATCCTGACCCGGGCGCCGCACCTGATCCTGGACGGCGCCGCCCTGGCGGCCGCCGCGCTGGACGCCGAGGAGATCGTCATCGGCATCGCCGACGACGGCATCGGCCAAAGTTCGATCACCGCGGCCCTGGCCGAGCGCCGGATGCCCTGCCCGACCCGGATCGTCACGGTGCCGCACCGGTTCATCTCTGGCGAGGGCGGTGCGCTGGTCCGCGGCATCAATGGCGAGGCGCACATCCCGCCCGGCCGCAAGGTGCGCTCCAGCGACAACGGCGTGATGGGCCTGCCCACCCTGCTCTCCAACGCCGAGACGTACTCCCAGCTGGCGATCGCCGCCCGCCTCGGCCCGTGGGAGTACAACGCGGTCGGCATCCCCGAGGAGCCCGGCACGGTCATGCTGACCGTGGGCGGTTCGGCGACCAACCCGGCCGTGGTGGAGGCGCCGTCCGGCACCCCGCTGATGGACGTGCTCACGATGTGTGGCGCCGACATCGGCCCGGGCCTGCTGGTCGGCGGGTACCACGGCAAGTGGATCAGCGCCGAGGCCGCGAAGACGGTGACCATCTCCCGCAAGGGCTTCGCCAAGGTCGGCGGCACTCTCGGGGCCGGCATGCTCATCCCGATCGGCTCCACGACCTGCCCGCTCGGCGAGGTGGCCCAGGTGGTGCAGTACCTCGCCGGCGAGTCGGCCGGCCAGTGCGGCCCGTGCCGGCTGGGCCTGCCCGACCTGGCCCGCTCGGTCACTCTGGTCTCGCTCGGCGGCAACGCGGTGGAGAACGTCCGGCAGGCGGCCGGCGTGGTGAAGGGCCGCGGAGCGTGCAGCCACCCGGACGGTACGGCCCGGTTCGCGCTCTCCGCCCTGGAGGTCTTCGCCCGGGACGTGGAGGCGCACGCCAACGGCGACGGCTGCGGCAAGCAGGTGCGGGGCATCCTGCCGCTGCCGTACACGGCCGAGCAGGGCGCCCGCCGGCTGGCGGTGGACTGGTCGCGGTGCGACGGGCACGGCCTGTGCTCGGCGGTCGCTCCAGAGATCATTCGACTGGACGCGAACGGGTTCCCGGCGTTCCCGCAGACCCCGCTGCCGCCGTGGCTGGAGAACGGCGCCCGTAAGGCGGTCAACGTGTGCCCGGCCCTGGCTCTGCGGCTCACCGAGGCGACCACGTGAGGTGGGCCGGGCGGCGGACCACCGGGCTGGCCGCGGCGGCGTTGCTGGCCGCGGCGGCGGGCTGCGGCGCGGCGCCGGCGGACCCGCCAGACCTCGAGTGGGTCGCTGCTCCAGCGGCCGGTGCTTCGGGGCCGCCTGCTTCGGGGGCGCCTGCTTCGGGGCCGGCTGGCTCGGCGCCGGCTGCGGCGGTGCCGGCCACGTTCCGGTTCACCGGCACGACGCTGGACGGCAAGGCGTACGACGCGAGCGCACTGGCGGGCAAGCCGGCCATTCTCTGGTTTTGGGCGCCGTGGTGCGCGACCTGCGCGAGCGAGGCGCAGAGCGTGGCCGACCTGGCCGACAAGTACCGGGACCGGCTCGGCATCCTGGGCATCGCCGGGATGGGCGACAACAAGGCCATGCACGAGTTCGTGTCGGACCTCGAGGTCGGCGCCGTGCCGCACCTCGACGACGGCGCGGGCCGTCTTTGGAAACGCTTCAAGATCGCCGAGCAGAGCACGTACGTGCTGGTCGACCGCGCCGGGAAGGTGGTGCGGACCGGTTACCTCGACGATCTGCAGCTGACCACCGAGGTGCAGACGCTGGTGTCCTGAGCATGGGGCCGTCGCTGCTGCTCGCGCTCACCGCGGGAATGCTCGGCGCGGTCAACCCGTGCGGTTTCGCACTGCTGCCGGCGTACCTCTCGGTGCTTCTGGTGGGAAACCCGGCGGAACCCGGTCGGGCGGTGCGGCGTGCGCTGCTCTGCAGCGCCGCTCTGGCCCTGGGGTACGCCGCGGTGTTCGGTGCCTTCGGCCTGGTGCTGACCCCGTTGGCCGTGGTGCTGCAGCCGCGCCTGCCCTGGCTGACCGTGGTGCTCGGAATCGCGCTGGCCGGGCTGGGTCTCTGGTTGCTGACCGGCCGGTCGCTCCCGGTCCCCGGGGCGCGGGTGCGGGCGCCGGTGCTGACCGGTTCGGCCTGGTCGATGGTGCTTTTCGGGGCCGCGTACGCGATCGCGTCGCTCGGCTGCGCGATCGGGCCGTTCCTGGCGCTGGTGGTGAGCAGCCTGCGGGCCGGTTCGATCGGGTCCGGCGTGCTGCTGTTCCTGGCGTACGCGGCCGGTATGACGCTGGTGGCCGCGGTGACCGCTGTGGCGGTGGCCCTGGTGCGGGTGTCGGTGATCGCGCGGCTGCGCCGGGCGCTCGGTGTCGTCCCCCGCCTGGGCGGCGCGGTGTTGCTGGTCAGCGGCCTGTACGTCGCCTATTACGGCTGGTATGAACTGCGGCTCGTCGCCGATCTGCGGCGCTCCGGCACCGATCCGGTGGTGAACGCCGCGGCCGTCCTGCAACACCGGCTCAGCGAGCTGGTGAGCACGGTGGGCGCGGCCCCGTTGGCCGTCGCCCTGAGCGTGCTCGTCGCCGTCCCGGCGGTCCTGGCCCGGCGCCGCGCGGCGCGCCGACCAGCGGCTGCGTCGGCGTCCCGGCCGGAGAGTGAGCCGGCCGGGTTGGCGTTTCGGCCAGCGGCTGCGTCGGCCTCCCGGCCGGAGGTTGATCTGCCGCCGCGGCCGGGGGGCGGTCAGACGGTCGGCGGGTAGGGGCTGGTCGCGTAGCTGGGCTGCTCGGACGGCATCAGGATCCAGAGGATCGGGTAGACCAGGTTCTGGCTGCCCGGGATGACCAGCAACACGACGATGAAGAGCAGCCGGGCGATCCACGGATCGAGCCCGAAGCGACGGCCGAGGCCGGCGCACACGCCGCCGATCATCCGGCCGGCCCGCGGACGGGTCAGGCCCTGGCGGGACATCGAGTCGTGGACGGAGTTCATGGGGCTCTCGCTCTCTGCGAAGTTGTGCTGATGTGACCCCTCAAGAATGGCCGCCCATCGCCACCCGGCACATCGGGAACTGCCCTGAGACACCCCCGACATCGGCACCCTGAGGCGAGCGGCGTCTGGCGGCCAGCAATTCCATCCCGAGAAGCGCTGATCGAAGGGTGGTAGTCGCCGAGCCGATCGATCCGCCGGCGTAGAAGGCGGTCACCCGGGCCAGGTCGCGGACGGCGGCCGCGAACGGGACCACGACCGGCGCCGCGAAGAGACGCTCGTCCATGGGGTTCAGCATGACAGCGGGTCGACCGATAATGTGTCCCCTTGAGTCTTGGGGGGCCAGCATGACGGGTGAGCCGATCGAGCCG
The DNA here is from genome assembly GCA_036399635.1 of Actinoplanes sp. Lineage (GTDB taxonomy): Bacteria > Actinomycetota > Actinomycetes > Mycobacteriales > Micromonosporaceae > Actinoplanes. The sequence goes on from DASWMR010000295.1 coordinate 8,328, forward strand.
TTGCGCTCGTACGACCCGCGCACGCTGGGTCCCTATCGGCTGGTCGGCCGGCTCGGTGAGGGCGGCATGGGCACCGTCTACCTGGCCAGGACCGAGTCCGGGGCATCGGTCGCGGTCAAGGTGGTGCGTGCCGATCTGGCGCCGGACGACGAGTTCCGCCGCCGGTTCCGCAGTGAGGTCGCCCGGGCCCGGCAGGTGCCGCCGTTCTGCACCGCCGAGGTGCTCGACGCCGACCCCGACCACGAGCAGCCCTATCTCGTGGTGGAGTACGTGGACGGTCCCACCCTGGCCGCCGTGGTCGAGGAGCGCGGGCCGCTCACCGCGGCCAACCTGCACAGTGTCGCGATCGGAGTGGCCACCGCGCTGACCGCCATCCACGGCGCCGGGGTGATCCACCGTGATCTGAAGCCGCGCAACGTGCTGCTCGCGCCGGGCAGCCCGAAGGTGATCGACTTCGGCATCGCGCGGGCGATGGAGGCGACCGGCGACCATACGGCGACCAACCAGATGGTCGGCACGGTGGCCTACATGTCGCCGGAACGGTTCGGCGACCACCCGCTCACCTCGGCCGCGGACGTGTTCGCCTGGGGCGGCGTGGTGACGTACGCGGGTACCGGTCGCACCCCCTTCGGCGGTGATTCGCCGCCGGCCACCGCCGGTCGGATCCTCACCGCGGAACCGGACCTCGATGGTCTCACCGGGTCGTTGCGCGAGCTCGTGGCGGCCGCCCTGGCCAAGGAGCCGGCCGACCGGCCGACCGCCCGCGAGCTGCTCGATCGGCTGGTGTCCGAGCCGCACCGGCCGGCCGCGACCGCCGCCGCGCTGGACGACCAGCCCGGCTTGCGCGAGGCGGCCCGCGAGGCGCAGGCGGTGACCGGGCGGGTGGCACTGGCGGGCGGTCCCGTGGGCGGTCCGGCGGCGGAGGAGACCGGCCTGATCGGGTACACCGAAGACTCGATCATCACCCAGCAGGTGTTCGCGGCCGGGCTGTTCGCCGAGCCGGCGACCGAGCACGGCACCACGCTCCGGGGCCCGGTGCTGCCCGGTCCGCCCACCGACCCGCGCCGACAGTGGTTCCTGCCGTTCGCGGTGGCCCTG
>DASWMR010000296.1:0-5371 GCA_036399635.1 Actinoplanes sp.
CGATCCGGTCGGGCTTGGTCAGGGCGGCTACCTCGTCGACCCAACGCCGGAGGCGCGAGTGCGGGGTGGGCGTCTGGGGCGGGGGCGTCGGGGGCTGGGACACGGCGATCTCCTTCGGTCGGCACTGACCAATGACCGATAGACCGGAGATCCCGGCCCGGGCCTTGGGAGTCACGCCAGCCTAAGCCGGAGACACGTTCAGTTCATCGGTTCTTTCTGTGGAAGACCGCACAATCCTCGGTCACATTGCGCGCAGGCGATCGATCCTTCGCCGCTGCTCGCACTTACGCGCAAGATCGCCCGTTCGGCCGAGTCGCGCCGGGCCGTGGGACGACTTTCACAAAGCGGACTTAGGACCCTAAACTGATCGAATCGGGGCCTTCCTCTTACTCCCGGCTCAGGAGGCAGGAATGACGACCGATTCGGACACCGCTCTACTGACCGCTGTCCGGGCCGGTGACACTGCGGCGTACGGCACGTTGTACAAACGGCACCGCGCCGCGGCCCGGCACCTGGCGTACGGCCTGACCAGCGACCCCGCCGACGCCGATGACCTGGTGGCCGAGACGTTCACGAAAGTGTTCGCCTCACTGCGCGCCGGGCGCGGCCCGCTGGTCGCGTTCCGGGCCTACCTGAACACCACCATGCGGCATGTCTGCTACCACCGGGCCCGGCGGGACCGCCGGCTCGAATTCACCGACGACCTGACCCGGTACGACGAGGGGCAGCCGTTCACCGATCCGGCGCTCGACCGGCTGGAACGCTCGTACGCCGCGGCCGCCTTCCGCCAGCTGCCGGAGCGCTGGCGCGACGTGCTGTGGCAGACCGCCGTCGAGGGCAACACACCGGCCGAGGTGGCCGCGACGCTCGGGATGACGCCGAACGCGGTCGCCGTCCTCGCCCATCGCGCTCGGGAAGGGCTGCGCAACCTCTACCTGCAGCAGCACGTCGCGGTCGCCGAGCATCCCGAGTGCCGGTGGGCCGGTGACCGGCTAGGCGGGCACCTGCGCGGCCGGCTCGCGCCCCGAGACGCCAACCGGGTGCGCATGCACCTGGGCTGGTGTGCGGCCTGCCGGGGCCAGTTCACCGAGATCAGCGAGATCGACGGCATCGGGCACCGCCCGTATCGCCAACGTGACCACGCGCGCTCCACCGGGCTGAAAAAAGTGCTCCCCGGTTAAGACTCGCCAACGAAAGGGCCGCTCCCGCCTGGGGAAACCCAAAATGCTGGACAGTCGCCGTTAGTCTCGGGTCGTGCCCGACTCCCCGCCCCCGCAGCACCCCGGCCTGCGCGCCAAGCTGCGCTCGCTGGTGCGCGAGGTGGGCAAGTTCGGCACCGTGGGTAGCATTTCGTTCGCGATCGACCTGACGATCTTCAACCTGTTGTTGCAGGCCGGCGTGGAGACGCTGATCGCCAAGACCATCTCGACGGTCCTGGCCACCTCCGTCGCCTTCGTCGGCAACCGGTTCTGGACATGGCGGCACCGGGCGCACGGGCACATGGGCCGGCAATACACGATGTTCTTCGTGCTGAACGCGATCGGCCTCGGCATCGGGCTGTCCTGCCTGGCGATCAGCCACTACGCGCTGGGGCAGATCTGGCCGGTGCTGCAGACCAAGCTCGCGGACAACATCTCCGGCCAGTTGATCGGCACCGGTATCGGCACGCTCTTCCGCTTCTGGTCCTACCGCCGGTTCGTCTTCCCGGCCACCCCCGCGCCGGACAACCCCGCGGCCGGCGACGACACGCAGAGCGTGCATCGGACGACCAGTGTGACGTCACAGTCCAATCCCGTCCGCGACTCGGCGTAAACGGCCGTCCTCCCGTAAGGTTGCCCAATGTCTTCAGCCAGTTCGCTGATCGCACGCCTGCGGCGTCTTGCCCCCGAGGCCATCGCGTTCGGCATCATCGGTGCCGGTAACACGCTGCTTTACATGGCCATCACCTGGGCACTGCTGCCGATCGGCGCGGTCAAGGCGAGCGTCATCGCCACGTTCGTCACGACCACCCTGGCGTACTTCGCCAACCGGTACTGGACCTACCGGCACCACGCGCGCACCGCGCTGCGCCGGGAGTACACGCTGTTCTTCGGCTTCAACCTGGTCGGGATGGTCATCCAGTCCGGTGCGATCGCGATCGGCAAGTACGGGATCGGCCTCACCGAGGAGCACGACGAGGTCGCCTTCATGGGCGTGACCCTGATCGGCGTCGCGTTCGCCACCCTGTTCCGCTTCTGGGCGTACCGCACCTTCGTCTTCCTCAAGCCGCCGGTCGACGGGCACGAAGCCGACCTGACCGACCTGGACGCGGTGGCCGGGTTCGCCGAGTTGAGCGCCGAGGACGAGCCGGGCAGCGTCGCGCAGTTGGACGCAACCAGGTAGCCCTACTTCTTCCGGGGCCGTTGGGTCTTGGCCGGTTTGACCGGCAGCTCGGCCTTTGCCGAAAGCTCGGCCATCGTCGTCCAATCGGCCTGCGGCTCGGCGTCGATGACCGACCCGCCCTTCGGCGGAGACGCCGCCTTAGACGACGAGACCGCCTTCGAAGACCGGCGGAAGAAGCCCCGCCGCTGGGCCGGCAACTCGGGCTCGAGGACTTCGTCGTCCGCTTCCTCGTCGTCGTCCAGGTGCCGCAGCCGGTCCTCCTCGATCAGCTCGTAGAGCAGCGACTGCACCCGCTGCGCATGCGGCACCGAGGGCAGCACGGCGGCCTGGTCGCCGATCGAGTCGACGGTCAGCGTGCCGGAGCCGAAGAACCGGTCCGCCAACGACTGGCTGAGCACGTGGTCGTTGACCCGGTTCAGTGGCAGGTCCCGTCGCTGGCGGGCGATCACCCCGTCCTGCAGCAGGATGCGCTCGTCGGTGAGCACGTAGTGCGTGCACCGCCAGATCGAGAGCGGCCGAACCCCGTACCGGATGCCCTGGTAAAGCATGATCGCGGCGACCACCGCGAAGCCGAGCCGGCCGCCGGTGTTCGTCGGCAGCATCACCCAGGCGGTCGTCGTCGCAGCCACCGCCAACACCACGAGCAGGGCCGGCCGGACCGTCGCCCGCCAGTGCGGGTGCAGATGGAGGACAACCTCTTCCTCATCCGCCAGAACGTCGTTCGGGAACGCCACGCGGTCAGCGTACGTGCACGACGTCACCCGCCAGGACGCGATGTTCGATGCCGTCAGCCGTACGGACGACGAGTTGACCATCAGCGTCCACGCCGGACGCGTCGCCGTCCAGAGTCGACCCGCCCGGCAGCAGGATGCGCACCGACCGGCCGATCGTCGTGCAGCCCCGCCGGTACGCCGCGAGCAGACCGGACAGTTCCGGGTCGCCGTCCGCCTGGCGCCAGCCCGCGTACCACGAGGCGAGCCCGCGCAACAGCGAGCGCAGCAGCGGGTCGCGGTCGCTCGCCTCGGCACCGGCCAGCTTGAGCGACGTGGCCGGCAGCCCGGTCGTCGTCGGCAACTCCTCGGCGCGGGTCGAGACGTTCAGTCCGATCCCGACCACCACCGCGTCGTCGGTCGCCTCGGCCAGGATCCCGGCGCATTTCCCACCACCGACGATCAGGTCGTTCGGCCACTTCAGGCCGGCGTCCAGCACGGCAACCCGCTGCACCGCCTCCATCAGGGCCACTCCGGCGAGGAGCGGCAGCCAGCCGTACGCCCCCACGGGCGCGGCGGTCCAGCCACGTTCCGCATTGGGCCGGCCGGGGCGCAGCAGCACACTGAGGGTGAGCCCCGCTCGTGGCGGTGACTCCCAGTGCCGGTCGCGACGACCACGGCCGGCCGACTGCTGCTCGGCTACGACCACCAGGCCCTCGGGGTCGCCACGGCGGGCGGCGTCGGCCACGTCGGCGTTGGTCGAGCCGGTCTCGGCGCGCACCTCGATCCGCGTCCAGAGGCCGCCCGGTGTGACCAACGCCCGCTCCAGGGCGCGCGACGACAGCGGCGGACGGTCGAGGTCGGCGTACGGCGAGGCCATCCGGCGAGCCTAGCCTCGGCTTACCGACGGCGCCGTTCGGACGCGGCCGAGTGGTCAGAGCGGAGGGTCGGCGGCGTGCCGGCTCACGTAGACGCCGCTGCCATCGTCGAGGGGCTGTGACCGGGGCCGTGGACTGGGTCGCCGGCGGCGCTCGACCCGCCGCGACCGCGGGTCGTCCCGGACAGCCGAGCCGGGCCGGGCCTCGTCGTGGCCTTCCGCACTGCCCTCGGTGTGGCCCTGGTCGCGGCCCGGGCGCGACGGCGGCGGGTAGACCTGTCGGGGCCGCCGGGTCCAGGTGGGCACCAGCTCGGTCGGCTCGGCCTCCACCGGCTTCAGGTCGAAGCCGGTGGCCGGCTCGTACGGCGGGACCGGCGGGAGCCGGTCGATCCGGACCGGCCAGCCGTATCCCTGGGCGGACGGCTCGTGGTCGCCGACCAGATCGTCCGGGACCGGCGTCCAGTATTCGCCGGCCGGCGGCGCGTCTTCGGCGGCGCGATACTCCGGCCGAACCCAGCCGTCGACCCGATGACCGTCCCGCCGTGGCGACCGATCAAGGGGCGCGCGCTCAAGCGGGGCACGCTCAAGCGGGGCATGGTCGCCAGCCGGTTCGGTGTCGACCTCGGTCCTGATCGCCGGGTCGGGCTCGGGCTCGGCCGCCGGTTCCGCGAAGCGGTCGGGCGGGTGGCGGTTTTCGTCGAGGAGAAGCTCCTGTCGCTCCTGCTCGTCGTAGGCGGCCAGGATTTCGGCCAGGTCCCTGGCCAGGTCGTCGTCTCGATCCGGCCCTCGATGCGGCCCTGGATCCGGCCCTCGATCCGGCCCTCGATCCGGCCCTCGGTGTCCGGCGAACTCGGCGGCCGCCACGGGCTCCGGCTCATCGGGCTCTTCGCGGATGGCGAAACCGATCGACGCCAGCCCGCCACCCCCGTCGTCGTCCGCCACCTCGGCCAGGTGCCCGGAAAGATCCCGCGGGTCGATGTCGTCGCTCCAGCCGCCGCCGTCAGCGGCTACGGCTGCGGCCGACGACCGCCGCCGGAGTGCCCGGCTCCCCCGGCCGCGCCGCCGCCCTCGCAGCTGCTCCGGCTCCGGCTCCGGCTCCGGCTCCGGCTCGAGGTTCATCGGCTCGGCGGCGACCAAGCCCGACTCCACGGCCACCGAGTTCGGCCCCGGAGCCACCAGGCTCGGACCGGCCAGGCTCGGGGCCGCCTGACGCAGGGCGGCCTGGCTCGGGGCGGTCTGGCTCGGGGCGGCCAGGCTCGGGGCGGCCAGGCTCGGGGCGGTCTGGCTCGGGGCGGCCAGGCTCTGCGGGGCCAGGCTCTGCGGGGCCAGGCTCTGCGGGGCCAGGCTCTGCGGGGCCAGGCTCTGCGGGGCCAGGCTCTGCGGGGCCAGGCTCTGCGGGGCC
>DASWMR010000297.1:0-11608 GCA_036399635.1 Actinoplanes sp.
CCACGATGGCGGTGCAGGTGCTGGTCTGGCCGATCGGGTTCCTGTCCACCGCGATCGTCTCGACCGAGACCATGCCGGGCTGGCTCGGGGCGATCGCCGCATGGAACCCGTTGTCGGCCACCGCCACGGCGGCCCGTTCACTGTTCGGCAACCCGACCGGCATCACCACCGGCCCGCTCGCCGACTGGTCGGTCGGCCTGGCCATCGCCTGGCCGCTGCTGATCGTGGCGGTCTTCCTGCCCCTGTCCGCCCGTGCCTATCGTCGCCTGCGGAATTCTTAATCAACCCGCAGTGCCGAAAGCGCCTCTTCGAGCTCGTCCGGCTTGACCAGCACGTCGCGGGCCTTGGAGCCCTCGGACGGGCCGACGATGCCGCGGGTCTCCATCAGGTCCATCAGGCGGCCGGCCTTGGCGAAACCCACCCGCAGCTTGCGCTGCAGCATCGAGGTGGAGCCGAACTGGCTGGTCACCACGAGTTCGATGGCCTGGATCAGCACCGCGAGGTCGTCGCCGATGTCCTCGTCGATCTGCTTCTTCTTGTCCTGCGGAGCGGCCGTCACGTCTTCGCGGAACTCGGGTTCGCGTTGGTCCTTGCAGAACTTGACGACCGCGGCGATCTCCGTCTCCTCCACCCAGGCGCCCTGGATGCGCACCGGCTTCGAGGCGCCCATCGGGAGGAAGAGGCCGTCGCCGCGGCCGAGGAGCTTCTCCGCGCCCGGCTGGTCGAGGATGACCCGGCTGTCGGCCAGCGAACTGGTCGCGAACGCCAGCCGGGACGGAACGTTCGCCTTGATCAGGCCGGTGACCACGTCGACCGACGGGCGTTGGGTGGCGAGCACCAGGTGGATGCCGGCGGCCCGGGCCAGCTGGGTGATCCGGACGACCGAGTCCTCCACGTCGCGTGGGGCGACCATCATCAGGTCGGCCAGCTCGTCGATGATCACCAGCAGGTACGGGTACGGCTTCATCACCCGCTCGCTGCCCGGCGGCGCGGTGATCTCACCGCTGCGGACCTTGCGGTTGAAGTCGTCGAGGTGGCGTACCCCGTTGGCGGCGAGGTCGTCGTAGCGCATGTCCATCTCGCGGACGACCCACTCGAGGGCCTCGGCGGCCTTCTTCGGGTTGGTGATGATCGGCGTGACGAGGTGCGGGATGCCCTCGTACGCGGTCATCTCCACCCGCTTCGGGTCGACCAGCAGCAACCGCACCTCGTCCGGTGTGGCCCGGCTCAGCAGCGACACCAGCAGCGAGTTGAGGCAGGAGCTCTTGCCCGCGCCGGTGGCACCGGCGATCAGGATGTGCGGCATCTTGGCCAGGTTGGCCACCACGAAGCCGCCCTCGATGTCCTTGCCGAGCGCGACAAGCATCGGGTGGTGGTCGGCGGCGGCCGCCCGGGAGCGGAGCACGTCGCCCAGCGAGACGTTCTCCGGGTCGGTGTTCGGAATCTCCACGCCGACCGCGCTCTTGCCCGGGATGGGGCTGAGGATCCGCACGTCCGGCGACTTCACCGCGTACGCGATGTTGCGCGAGAGCTGGGTTATCCGCTCGACCTTGACGCCCGAGCCAACCTCGACCTCGTAGCGGGTGACGGTCGGACCGCGGGTGAAGCCGACGACCACGGCGTCGACGTTGAACTGCTCGAAGACGCCGGTCAGGGCCGCCATGATCTCGTCGTTGGCGCGGCTGCGGGTCTTCGCCGGGCTGCCCTTGCCGAGCAGGTTGGCCGGCGGCAGCCGGTAGTCGCCCGGCACCGAGCCGATCTCCAGCTGTTCGGCGCGGGTGGGCAGCGGCGAGTGGTCCGGCGGCTCCGGCGGCTTCTTGCGGGTGGCCGGCACCTTCGGCACGACCACCGTGTCGTGCAGGATGAGGTCGTCCTCGACCACCGCGGGCTCGTCCGGGTCACCCAGGCCGAGGTCGGCGAGCGAGCCCTGCCGGCGGCGCGCCGGGCGGCGGGGTTTGCCCTCCTCCGCCTCGTCAAGGATCGTTTCGTCCTCGTCCGGCGGCTCGGGCAGCGGCGCCCGCGCGGTGGAGCGGCCCAACAGGATGTCGACGAGCAGCATGACCCGCTCGGGCACCTTCGAGATCGGCGTCGCCGTGATCACCAGCAGGCCGAACACGAAGAGCAGGACCAGCAGCGGCACCGCGACCCAGCCGGTGACCGCCCGCGCGAGCAGGCCGCCCACGCCGAAGCCGAGCAGGCCGCCGGCCCTGTCCATGGCCACGTCGTCGGCCGGTCGCTGGGCGAGGTGCAGCAGGGAGGCGGTGGCCACAATGATCGCGGTCCAGCCGACCAGCGTCCGGCCGCGGTGCTCGGGGTCGGCCGGCTTGCGCATCAGCCGGACCGCGCCGTAGAGCAGCAGCAGCGGGAGCAGCACGGCGAGGCCGCCGAAGAAGAGGCGCACCGAGTCGGCCAGCCAGGTGCCGACCGGGCCGGCGCTGCCCGCCCAGACCGCCACCCCGACCAGGATGGCCAGGCCGAGCGTCAGCAGGCCGGCGCCGTCGCGCCGGTGTTCCGGATCGATCTCCTTCGCGGTGGCGGCCTGCCGGCCGACGCCGCGGGCGACCCAGCCGACGCTGTGTGCGAGACCCATCCACAGTGCACCGAGAGCCTGCCCGGCACCGGTGGCCAGCACGGCACCGACGCTGGGCCGGTTGCGGGACGCGGAGCGCGGGCGGGCGGCCGGCCGGGTGTTCTTGCGGGCCGGCCGACGGGCCGGCTGCCGCGCCGGTTGCCGGGCACGGTTCGTCGCGGTGCCGCGCGACGTGGACGCGGCGCGACCCCGGCTCGCCGGAGAGGTACGGCCCGCCATGGTCACACCGTAGCCGTCGGGCGCTCAGCGGGCCGGTAGGCACACCGTGATTGGCTTTCGCTTTTTCCCGCCGTCCAGTCGGCAACCGGTCAGGCCTACGATCGACCGGTGCAGCAGCTGACCAACGAAATGATCACCGCAGCTCTCGATGCCCGAGGGTTCAGCTACTTCGTCGATGCCGACTCCGACATCGCCGGCAACTTCCAGGGCAACCTCATCTATTTCTTCCGGATCGGCGAGCAGAAGGAGATGCTGCAGGTTCGCGCGATGATCCAGCACGTCTTCGGGATGGAGGACGTGACCCGGCTGTACGAGTTCTGCAACGCCTGGAACCACGACCGCCTCTGGCCCAAGGCGTACGTGCACGTCTCCGACGACGGCACGGTGAACGTGATCGGCGAGGTGCTCGCCGACTGGGAGAAGGGCGTCGCCCCGGAGCAGTTGGACCAGGTGCTGATCTGCGGGATCGCGACCGGGTGCCAGCTCGCCGACGCCGTCGCGGAGCTGCGGCAGGACAGACCCACAAGCTGATGGCGGGAGCGGCACCTGCCGCCCCCGCCATCATCGATCGTTTCCGCTACGGGGTGGTGAACCCCAGGGTGTACGCGCCGGAGCCGGTGGAAGCCACGACGACGTACCGATAAGTGCCGGCCCGACCACTGAAGGTCAGCTCCGCGGAGCCGGTGCCGACGGTGCTGGCCACGGTGCGGAACCCACGGTTGGTGCGCCGCTGCAGGAGCACATCGAACCTGGCCCCGTCCGCCGCGCTGACGCAGGCGGACTGCTCGCCGGCGTTGGCCCGGAACGCACCGCCCCGCGGCTGGACCTGGGCGTTGCCGGAGCGCCGCACCTGGCCATTCCGCTGCACGGCGTACCCGTCGCACTCCTCGGCCGAGTCGCCCGGCGCCTCTTCAGACGGCGGGGTCTCGGACGGCGGCGTCTCGGACGGCGGAGCATCCGACGGCGGGGTTTCGGCCGGCGGCTCGGATGCCGGCGGTGCGGACGGGTCGGCACCGCCGCCGTCGCCACCGGCGGTGACCAGGGTGAGGTCGTTGACCGCCAGGATCTCGTTGACCGGCTGGAAGAACGTCGCCCCGCCGACAGTGCAGTCGCCCGACCCGCCGGAGGTGACGCCCTGGGCCTGGTCACCGGAGAGCCAGGAGCCACCGGAGTCACCGCCCTCGGCACACACGTTGGTGCGGGTGAGACCGGTGACCGCGCCCTCGGGGTAGTTCACCGTCTGGTTCTTCGCCAGGATGGTGCCGCAGCGGGTACCGGTGGTCGAACCGGAGCGGCAGATCGCCGCGCCGACCGGGGCCTCGGTGCTACCGGCGACCGGCAGCTCGTTGCCGTCGAAGTCGTTGACCACCGCGCGCGGCGTCCAGTCGCCGTTCACCTCGACGAAGCCCATGTCGGCGTCGCCGGGGAAGACCGACGCACGTACCGTGCCCTGGGCCTGCTGGTTGAAGCCGGCGGTGGTGTCGCCCACCGCACCGCAGTGGCCGGCGGTCACGAAGCCGCCCTCCACCGAGAAGCCGATCGAACAGCGGGCGGTGCCGCCGCCGACCGCGATGAAGTACGGGTCGGCGCCACGCACATCGAAGAGCGGCTTCGGTTGGGCGGCACTGGTGACCACCGTGACCGCGTCGCTCGGTAGGCCCGCCGTCCGGGCCAGCTTCGCCGCCGTCGTGGTCGCGCCGGGCTTGGCCACCAAGACGAGCTTGTTGGTCGCCACGTCGACATACCAACCGGTGACGCCCTTCGAGTCCGAACTCGCCGCGTCGAGCGCTTCCTTCGCCTCGACAAGCGTCTGCTCGCTGCGCTTGACCAGCACCGGCACGGCACCGGCCTCGCGCACCACGGACTCCGCGTCGGGGTCGGTCACTGCGATCTTGAGCGTGGTGCCGTCGGTCGCGAGCCAGGCGCCACCGAAGTCGGCACCGGTCTCGGCGGCCAACCGGGAGGACACCCCGCTGGCCCACTTCGACCGCAGCAACCGGGCCTCGGCCTCGGCGCCGTCGACGCCTAGGTCGCGCTGCATGATTTCGAGGATTCGTGGCGACACAGTGCCGGTCTTGGTGTTACTGGTGGACGGCGCGGTGCCTGCCATCGACGGGAGGGTAAAGGCCACCGCCGTACCGGCTGCGACCACGACCGCCGCCGCCACGGCGATCCGTCTGTGCTGCATTGAGTAACTCCCCTCGACACGGGTGCCGTGGGGGCGGCACCGTGTCGATTGGTACGGCGGGGGCCCGGCGAAAGTTCAATCAGACTTCGACGACCGTCGGTACGATCATCGGCCGCCGGCGGTACGCGTCGTTGACCCACCGGCCCACCGTGCGCCGCACCACCTGCTGGAGCTGGTGCGGATCGGTGATCCCGTCCTCGGCCGAGCGGTGCAGCGCCGCGGTGAGCAACGGAATCACCGGGTTGAATGCCTCCGGGTCCTCGGAGAAGCCCTTGGCCGAGATGCTCGGCTCGCCGACCACCTTGCCGGTGACGGAGTCGATCACCACGGTGGCCGAGATGAAACCTCCGTCGCCGAGGATCCGCCGCTCGGTGAGCAGCGACTCGCTGACGTCGCCGACCGCGAGCCCGTCGACGTAGACGTACCTGTTCGGCACCCGGCCGACGTGCCGGGCGTGGCCCTCGACCAGGTCGACGACGTCGCCGTCCTCGCAGAGCACCACCCGGTCGGCCGCCACCCCGGACTCGATGCCGAGCTGGGCGTGGGCACGCAGGTGCCGCCACTCGCCGTGCACCGGCATGAGATTGCTCGGCCGCACCACGTTCAGCAGGAAGAGCAGCTCGCCGGCCGGGGCGTGCCCGGAGACGTGCACCTTGGCCGTCTCCTTGTGGATGACGGTGGCGCCGGCCCGGGACAGCTTGTTGATCACCCGGTAGACCGACGTCTCGTTGCCCGGCACCAGCGAACTGGCCAGCACCACGGTGTCGCCCGTCTCGATGGTGATGTGCCGGTGGTCGCCGGTGGCCATCCGGCCCAGCGCGCTCATCGGCTCGCCCTGCGACCCGGTCGACATGAAGACGATCTCGTCACCCGGCAGGCTTGTCGCCTCGTCCAGGCTGACCAGCAGACCGGCCGGGATGTTCAGCAGGCCGAGGTCGCGGGCGATGCCCATGTTGCGCACCATGGAGCGGCCGATCAGCGCGACCTTGCGGTCGTACTCCCAGGCCGCGTCCATCACCTGCTGCACCCGGTGCACGTGCGAGGCGAAACTGGCCACGATGATCCGGCCGCGGGCCTTGCTGAAGATCGAACTCAGCACCGGGCCGATGTCGCGCTCCGGGCTCACGAAGCCGGGCACCTCGGCGTTTGTCGAGTCGGAGAGCAGCAGGTCGACGCCCTCGGCGCCGAGCCGCGCGAAGCCGGCCAGGTCGGTGATCCGCCCGTCCAGCGGCACCTGGTCCATCTTGAAGTCGCCGGTGTGCAGCACCAGGCCGGCCGGCGTGCGCACGGCGACCGCCAGCGCGTCGGGGATCGAGTGGTTGACCGCGAAGAACTCGCACTCGAACGGGCCGAGCCGCTCGGTCGTCCCCTCCTTCACGGTCAGCGTGTAGGGGTCGAGCCGGCGCTCGGCCAGTTTCGCCTCGACCAGCGCGAGCGTGAACTCGGAGCCGACCAGCGGGATGTCGGCCTTGTGGGCCAGCAGGTAGGGCACGGCGCCGATGTGGTCCTCGTGGCCGTGCGTGAGCACGATGGCCTGGACGTCGTCGAGCCGGTCGAGGATGGGACTGAAGTCGGGCAGGATCAGGTCGACGCCCGGCTGCTCGACGTCGGGGAAGAGCACCCCGCAGTCGACGATCAGCAGCTTGCCGTCGAATTCGAACACGGTCATGTTGCGGCCGATGGCACCGAGCCCGCCGAGCGGAGTGACGCGCAGGGCGCCCTCCGGTAGCGGCGGCGGCGATTCCAACTCCACGTGGGCTTGACTCATTCGCGTCTTTCTGTGGTTCGTCAGATGCTGAGGCCGGCCGCCGAAGCGTCCTGGCGCAGTTGATCGAGTTCCGCCGCGGTGGCGGCGACGAGCGGCGAGCGGACCGGGCCCGCGGGACGGCCCTGAGCGTTCAGGCCCGCCTTCACCAGCATGGTGCCCGGCGCCCGGAAGATGCCGGTGAACAGCGGCAAACCTGTCCGGTGTGCGGCCAGGGCGGCGGCAGTGTCGCCCCGGTCGTACGCGTCGATCATGTCCTTGGCGATCGGGCCGGTGAAGTGTGTCGAGGTGCCGACCAGGCCGACCCCGCCGATGGACAGCAGCGGCAGGGTGGCCGCGTCGTCGCCCGAGTAGTAGGCGAGACCGGTGCGGGCCAGCACCCAGGACGTGGCGATGAGGTCACCCTTGGCATCCTTCACCGCGACTATCCGCGGGTGCTCGGCTATCCGGCACATGGTCTCGGTGGCGATCGCCGTGCCGGCCCGGTGCGGGATGTCGTAGACCATCACCGGCAGCTCGACGGCCGCCGCGACGGCCAGGAAATGCTGGGCGATGCCGGCCTGCGGCGGCTTGTTGTAATAGGGCGTCACGACCAACAGGCCGTGGGCACCCGCCTTCTCCGCGGCGTGCGCGAGCTCGATGGTGTGGGCGGTGTTGTTGGTGCCGACGCCTGCGACGACCCGCGCCCGGTCGCCGACCGCGTCGACCACGGCCCGGAGCAGGATTTCCTTCTCGGCGTCCGTGGTGGTCGGCGACTCGCCGGCGGTCCCGCTGACGACGAGGGCGTCGTTGCACTGTTCGTCCACCAGGTAGGTGGCAAGTCTTGCCGCGCCCTCGACGTCGAGGGAGCCGTCCGGGGTGAACGGGGTGACCATGGCGGTCACTAGCCGTCCGAAGGGTCGCGGGTCGTGCGTCATACCCCACAACCTATCGGACGCCCCGGTCAGACGTAGAAAGCGGTGAACGGGGCCCACGGGAGGTTGCGCAGCACGCTCCACACGCCCCAGACCGCGACGAAGGTCACCAGCACCGCGGGGCTGAGGGTGAGCTGCGGGAGCTGCCAGCCGAAGAGCCGCTTGGCGGCCCACGCCACGTACAGATAAATGAGGAACGGCACCGCGAACGTGAAGATCGCGTGGTGCCGGGCGGCGGCCGGGAGGTCGCCGTGCAACAGGTACCACGCCGCGCGGGTGCCGCCGCAGCCCGGGCAGACGAAGCCGGTGGTGTATTTCAGCAGGCAGGTCGGTGCGTCACCGGCGCCCGCGCCGGCCGGGTGGGAGGCCAGCGTGTAACCCACCGCGCCGCCCATGCACACCAGCAGCGCGAGCGGGGCGGCCCAGACCGGCGACCTCGTCCACATCCGCTCGGCGACGCGGGTGATCACGTCCTGCTTGGGATACTGGTAGGCCAGCCACTCGGGCGGCACCGGTGGACCCTGCACCGGCTGCCCGTCCAGCCAGGGCCGGGCCGACTCAGGCGAGGTCATGGCCGTCACGCTACACCGGCCGCGCGCGCCTTCAGGGCGGCCGACAGCGGGCTCGCGAAGTCACCCCGGACCGGCAGTGAGACGGTGTGCAGGCCCAGCCAGCCGGCCAGCCGGTGCAGCTCGGTCGCCAGCGCCTCGGCGGTCTCCTGCTGCTGGCCGGCGCTGGGCTCCAGCCAGGCGGCCGGGATCTGCAGCTCGCCGCTCCTGCGGTCGGCCTTGAGGTCGACCCGGGCGACGAACCGGTCGCCGAGCAGGAACGGCAGGACGTAGTAGCCGTACAGCCGCTGCGGGGCGGGGACGTAGATCTCAATCCGGTAGGACATGTCGAACAGCCGCTCGGTGCGCGCCCGCTCCCAGATCAGCGGGTCGAACGGGCTGATCAGCGTCGCCGCCCGCACCTGACGGGGCAGTTTCGCCTGGTGATGCAGGTAGGCCTGCGGTTTCCAGCCGGCCACCCGGACCGGCACCAGCACCCGGTCGTCGATCAGCTCGGCGACCGCCTGCTTGAAGCCGGCGACCGGGAGCCGAAAATAGTCGCGCAGCTCGGCCTCGGCGGCCACCCCGAGCGCGCGGGCGGAGAGCTCGACCAGGGCCCGGAACGCGTCGGCGTCGGCCGGCGTCGGTGCCTCGAGCACGGCCCGGGGCAGCACCCGCTCGGGCAGGTCGTAGCGCCGGGCGAACGAGGTGGTGCGCTCGGCCGCGGTCACCTGGCCGGTGTAGAACAGCCACTCGAGCGCCTGCTTGACCACCGACCAGTTCCACCCCCAGTGGCCGGTCGGCCGGGGCGCGTCGTGCTCGATCTCGGCGGCGGTGATCGGGCCGCGCTCGCGCACCTCGTCGAGCACCCAGGCGACCAGCTCGGGCTGCTCGGTCACCACCCGGCGCATGTTGCCCCAGGCGAAGTCGGCGGCCCGGGCCATCCGCCAGCGGAACAACGGCTGCAGGTCGGTGGTGATCAGCGACGCCTCGTGCCCCCAGAACTCGAACACCTCACGGGGCCGGCGATAGGCAGCCCGCTCCAACAGCTCGACCGGGTAGGGCCCGAGGCGGCTGTAGAGCGGCATGAAGTGGGCGCGCTGCAGGACGTTCACCGAGTCCATCTGGATCAGGTGCAGCCGGCGCAGCACGCGGCGCAGGTGACGCATGTCGGTGCCGCCGCCGGGGCGCGGATCGGTGAAGCCCTGCGCGGCCAGGGTGATGCGGCGCGCCTGCGCGACGGAGAGCGAATCGGTCGGTGCCATCGACGAGAAGGCTAGAGCAGGGGTACGACAAAATCGCGACCTCCCGCCGGTCTGTACGCTCGCGGCATGGCTATCGGCTTCGTCCGTTCTGCTCGTCCCGAGGACGCTTCGGAGATCGCGCGCATTCAGCTCTCCACCTGGCGTACCGCCTACCGCCGGATGTTCCCGGCGCACGTGCTCGCCAACCTGGACGAGGCCTACCTGGCGCGTGGCTGGGCCGAGGCGATCGAGGCGCCGCCGTCCGCCCAGCACCGCGTGTTGATCGCGGT
This sequence comes from Actinoplanes sp., assembly GCA_036399635.1. Taxonomy (GTDB): domain Bacteria; phylum Actinomycetota; class Actinomycetes; order Mycobacteriales; family Micromonosporaceae; genus Actinoplanes. The sequence goes on from DASWMR010000297.1 coordinate 9,759, forward strand.
CGAGCAGGGCGAGTCGTCCTCCCCGGTGGTCGGCTTCGCGGCCGGCGGCCCGGCCGACGAGCACGCGCACGCCCCGGAGGAGCCGGCGCTGCCCGGCGACGTCGCGGCGATCACCGACCTGCTGGTCGAACCCCGCTGGGGTCGGCGCGGCCACGGCAGCCGGCTGCTCGCCGCCACCGTCGACCTGTGGCGGGCGGACGGCTTCACCCGGGCCGTCGCGTGGGCCTACGAGCAGGACAAGGCGATGCAGAAGTTCCTGGCCACGGCCGGCTGGGAGCCGGACGGCGCGGGCCGGGCGCTCGACGTCGACGACATGCTGGTCCCTCAGATCCGCCTGCACGCCGGCCTGGTGGAGTAAAACTCAGCTCAGCAGCGAGTCGATGCCGATGGTCAGGCCCGGCCGGGTCAGCACCGAGCGCACCGCCAGCAGGACGCCGGGCATGAACGAGACCCGGTCGAGCGAGTCGTGCCGGATGGTCAACGTCTCGCCCTCGGTGCCGAACAGCACCTCCTGGTGGGCGACCAGGCCTGCCGCGCGCACCGCGTGCACCCGCACTCCGTCGATGTCGGCGCCGCGTGCTCCGTCGACCTCTTCCTTCGTCGCGTCCGGCATCGGGCCGCGGCCCGCGTCGGCCCGGGCCTGGGCGATCAGCCGAGCGGTGTGCGTGGCCGTGCCACTCGGAGCGTCCAGCTTGCGGGGGTGGTGCTGCTCGATGACCTCGACCGAGTCGAAGTAGCGGGCCGCACGGGCGGCGAACTGCATCATCAGCACCGCGCCGATGCCGAAGTTCGGCGCGATCAGCACGCCGACGCCGGGCTTGGCGGCGAGCCAGCCGCGCACCTCGTCGAGCCGCTTGTCGGTGAAGCCGGTGGTGCCGACCACCGCGCTGATCCCCTGCTCGATCGCCCACTGCAGGTTGTCCATCACCACGTCGGGGGTGGTGAAATCGACGACCACCTGGGCGCTTGCGGCGGAGGCGTCGAAGAGCAGGTCGCCCTGGTCGACCATGGCGACCAGCTCGAGGTCGGCGGCGTTGTCGACCGCCTTGCACACCTCGAGACCCATGCGGCCGCGGGCGCCCAGGACACCGACACGGATATTTCCCGGCTGGTCAGTCACCCGGTCAATTTAACGTATCGGCCGGGCGCCGCCCGCTCCACCACCGCTCGGCGAAGGCGACGGCCGCGAAGACCCCGGCCACATAGAGCCACCCCACCAGGACGTCGATCACGTAGTGCTCGCCGGTGTAGACCAGCGTGAAGGTCATCGCCAGCGGGTAGGCCAGCAGCAGCGGCCACCACCTGCGGCGGACCATCGGCAGGAAGAACGCGACGGCCATCATCGCGTACGCCGTGTGCAGCGACGGCATCGCGGCCACCGGGTTGGACTGGTGGACCTGCAGCGCGTTGAGCGTGTTGCCGGCGCCGTGCAGGCCGATCGCGTCGAAGCCGTTCGTGGAGATGCGCTCGACCTTCTCGGGCAGGTAGCCCTCCACCCAAGCCCACCACGGCGGCGCGGCCGGGTAGCGGAAGTAGGTGACCAGGCCGGCCAGGCTGAGGGCGATCCAGCGGCGCATGTAACGGTAGGACACGCCCCGGTTGCGGATCCAGAGCACCGCCCCGACGGCGGGCACGGTGAGGAAGTGCGAGATGTAGACGACGGTGACCGCGACCTCCCACCACTGCACCCGGCCCGGGTCGTAGAGGTTCTGCTGCAGCCAGATGGTGGGGATCCGCCCGCCGGTGAACCACCCGAACATCGCCTCGTCCGCGCGGATCATGGAGGTCACGTGCGGGTCGAAGAGCCGGTCGGCGGCGCCGCGCGAGACGTTGTAGGCGACCAGCAGCAG
>DASWMR010000298.1:0-5511 GCA_036399635.1 Actinoplanes sp.
AGAGACGGCCTGTGCGTCGTCGGTGAGCCGGGCGATGCGCACCCGGGCACGCACTTCATCGCCGGCGCCCTCGCCGAGCTGACCCATCACGGCGCTCAGATCGGAGCTCTACGTGATCTCTACGCGTGGCGGCAGGCCGACCGCGGCTGAGGGTGGCGTGCCCCCCGACTACACCGTCGATCGCGAAGAGTCTGATTACGCCTCTTCCGGGTCCCGGCCCACCGCGGAGCGCCCACCGTCGACCGGGATGATTGCGCCGTTGATGAACGCGGACTGCTCGGAGAGCAGAAACGCCACCGCATCGGCGACCTCTGCCACCCGCCCCATCCGGCCCACCGGCTGCAGTAGACGAACCTCCCGCTCAAATCGCTCCCGCTCCTCCACCGGCAGGCCGGCCAGATATTCAGTCGACCGCTCGGTCTCGATAGAACCAAGGGCAACGGCATTCACCCGTACGCCCGAAGCCCCGTAATCAACCGCAAGCGCCCTCGTCAGGCCCTCGATCGCAGCCTTCGCCGTCGCGTATGCGAAGGCCCCGCGCACCGGCCGTTGCGCCTGGTGAGATGAGACGTTGACAATCGTCCCACCGCCGCCCGCCTGCCGGAAGCACCGGATCGCCGCGGCGCAGCCGACGATGACCGGGTCCAGATTGCGGCCGATGGCCTTGCTGACGTCCCGCGCCGGCGTCTCATGCAGCCACGCTTCGGGAAAGATCGCGGCGTTGTTGACCCAGCCGCGCAGCGGTCCGGCATCCGCCGCAGCACGGGCCGCCCGGTCGGCGACCCCCTCATCCGAAGCGTCCCCGACCACCGGCAGCACCGAGGCGTTCCCCTCGGCCCAGGCAAGTGCCGCCTGCTCGAACTCGATCACCGCCACCACATGCCCGGCACCGATCAGCCGTTCCACGATCGCGCGGCCGACTCCGCGACCACCGCCGGTAACCACGTAGGAAGCGTTCACGATCAACCTCGTACCCAGTCCGGCCCGCTCTTCACCTGCCGCGGCTACCGACCTACCGAAGGCCGGGAGCGCGGTATGGGAAGAGTGGGACAGCCGGCGGCGCTCATGGACGTCGGCCTCAGGGGAATTGCATCCGCCGGGGCCGCGGAATCACCGGCGGCGGCAGCGGTAGGTCGTCCAGGTGGCTCCAGTTGAGCGAGCCGTTGTCGGTTGACTTGATCTCGCCCAGGCAGGCGCGGAGAAGACCGAGATGCGGCGCACCGGCCCAACCGGCGATCACCACCTCGGGTGTCGGATCGATGTTGGTGATCGCGGCGCAGATCTTCGCGACCTCACGCTCGTCGACGGCGTCCAGGGGCAGCGGCGCCTCGACCTGCGCTCGGCGCCACGGCGGGCCGAACCGGCGGAGCAGCTCGCGAACGAGCCGGCCGAACGAGCGGTCCACCGGAGCGTCCACCATGGAGTCGCGAGCGGACTGGCCATAGCACCACGGAACGACGACGTGGCCGTTGATCACGACGAGCTGGTAGACCGACTTCGGCACGCTAATGATCTCCGCACCGGAAAGCGTGCCCAGGAACAGGACCAGCTCCTCGTAGGGGAGCGGCCACCGCGGATTCGCGAGAACGCGCTCCATGGTCTGTGTCATCACGGGATGAGCGTTGATCTCCCGGTCGATCGCGGTGCTCAACGCCTCGGGCACCCGTGTCCACAGCTCGCCGGCAACCTTGTCGCCGAACTGCTCAATCACCCACTCGCTCGGACCGACCAGAACGTCTGGGCGCATTCGTTACCACCACCGTCCGTGTCGCTGGCGTTACTGCTGGCTTAGAAGAGTTGCACTTCCAGTGATCGACTGGAAGGGTCCACTTCCCGCATCAGAGAAACGCTCATGAATGAAATCCAGCGCGACGATCAAAACGTTGCCACGGCGACGGAGCAGCAGGTCGAGCGGCTGCGAAAACATGCAACTTGCACGCGAATCGCAGCACAAGTTGCATGTCGGCTTCGCTTTTCGACTCGCGAGGCAAGTAAATCACCCAGATATTTCAAGGCCATGACCACGAAGCAAACATCCACTCACCGCGACGATCCACAAAGCCGCTACCAGCACGGTCACGGCCCACAATGGATCAGAGGCAAAGCTCCGGTACGCCCGCAACGACCCACCAGAAGATCACCGGCGAGGCGGCTGCGATCTCTATCTCGCCCACTCGCCCCTTGGTCGCTAGCCGGCGCTTGACTAGACAGATGTCGGATTCCCGTCAATGGCCCAGTCGATCGAGCAAACCTGGGCGGTATAAGGCTTAGGCCCGTTTAGCACACCAACAGCGCCGACGCCCGGCGCGCGCCCGAGAGAAGCCAGCCGAACACAAGCCAGCCGACACAAGCCAGCCAACGTCGAGCCCGCCAACGCCAGCCCCCGCGAGTCAGCCAACGTCGAGCCGGCCAACGCCAGCCCCCGCGAGCCAGCCAACGTCGAGCCGGCCAACGCCAGCCAGCCGAGCAAGCCGCCGCGAGCCAGCCCGCCGCGAGCCAGCCGGCGCGAGGCGCGCGGCTCGGGGGGCGTCGGCCATATCTGGATCAGCCGGCACCTGGATCAGCCGGCACCTGGATCAGCCGGCACCTGGATCAGCCGGCACCAAGGCGAACAGCGGACCCGAGTCGCCTTCCGACCAGGTTGCCGGATCGTCCAGGACAGCGACCGGCAGCGGCCCCTGCACCACCTCGAGCGTCGGCCATGCGGCAGTGCAGATCCGCGCGACTCCGTCGGCGACCAACCGGCGCACGATGCGGGCCGCAATTGCCCTGGCTTCGTCGTCGGTCAGGCCGAACGCCGCTCCCCGCAGACCCCACACGAGCTCGTAAAGACCGAACGGCCCCTGCTCGAGCAGGTCTTTGGATTCCTGCTCCAGCCAGGCTTCGGCATCGGTCGCGCTCACTCGAATCCCTCCAAGGTCGGGTTGCCCGCAAGAGGGACCTTTGTTGTCATGCCATTCTGGCAAACCTCGGCGTACGGCCCCCACGTTTGCGGATCAGGCCGACTGCCCGGTGGATATCCGGGCATAACCCGCACTTGGCGGCCACGATGGTGCGGGTCCGCATACACGATGCCGCCGCCCGAGCTGCTCGGCCGCGGCACCCAGTCTTCCGGGATCCGCTGCTTCACGTCCTGAGGCGAGAGTCCCCTGATCTCGCCGGGCTCGAACCCCGTCGGCCCGCCGATCCTCCAAGCCGGCTCGGGCGACGACGGCTCGGGCGACGACGGCTCGGGCGACGCCTGGGGCACGCCGCCGCCACGATCAGTCAGCCAGCCCTTCAGCAGATCGATCAACTTGTTCAGCCGGCTGCCCTCGGCGAGCAATTTCCGCAGGCTGGTGATCAGGTCTCGGAGCCAGCGGGCGATCTTCGCGGCCCAGGCGGCGCACAGCGTCGTCACCTGCTCGAGCACCCATGGGGTTACCAGGCCGGCCGTCGCGATCAGCTCGCCGGCGTACCCGATCAGCCGGGACACCACGGTGGCCACCGCGTCGCGGACCATCAGGCGGACCGTGCCGATCAGCGCTCCGGCGCTGTCGGTCATCAGCGCCATCGTGTCGGCGGCCCGGCCCAGCGTCCGCAGCGACTGCTCGCGCCGGCCCGCCCAGCCGCGATAGGCGTCGGCGGCCGCGCCGGTCCACTCGGTCACGTCGCCGCGCAGGGCCCGGGCCAGCGCCTGGGCCTCGTCGTCCAGCGAGGCCGCGACCGCCCGCCAGGTCTGGGCGTGCCCGGTGATCTGCGCCGGGTCGCCGGCCAGCCAGTCGAGAGCCTCGGACAGCGGCTTGACGTGCTCGATCAGCCAAGCGATGCCGAACTGCAGCAGCGCGCCCACTGGGTCGGAGACCACCGCCAGGGCGTCCAGCCCGCCGCCGGCCATGCCGAGCGTGCCCGCCACCCAGCTGCGGTTGTGGACCCCGGCGGCGATCTGCTCGATGTCCTCGGCGATCGAGACGCCGGCCCACGGACTCGGCGAACCGTCGGCGGCCGACGCCACCAGCGGGTTCGCCGGGGCGGTCACCGGACTGCCCGGATCTCGTCGAAGGCCTGCGCCCGCCGCTGATCGGTGGCGTCATAGTCGTGCCCCGTGGCGCGCAGCCGCACCGCAGTGTCGTGCAGCGAGGCGGCGGCGGAGGAGATGCCGTCCACCAGGGCGTCCTGCAGCGCGCTCAGCATCGCGGGCACCATCACACACAATCTCCCGTACGCCTCGGGGCCTGGCCGGACGCTCTGCCCGGCCTGCGCCACCGTGCCCACCCGGTCGGCGATCGCCGAGACCGTGCCGGCGTGCCGGACCACCTCGGCGTGGCGGACCGCGAATTGCTCACTCATCGCTCGCGCAACCTGCCGGCGTACGAGCTGCCGGCGTACGAGGCGATGACCGCCTGCCCGGTCGCCGACCCGGCACCGATCGTCGCGTCGGTCGCCTCGGTGACCGCAGTGATCAGCCGGCCGCGCGCCGTCCGGACGGTGGCCAGGATCTCGCCGGCCGTCTCGGCGGCTGGGCGGCCCCGGATCCCCTCCGCCAGCTCCAGCCCGACCAGGTCGCCCGCGGGCCCGACAGTCACCGTGACCAGGTCGTCGGGACTGCGCGCCCGCACCGTCAGCCCAGCCAGGCGGGCCGACAGCTCCCGCGCCTGGCCGGCACGCGCCTCGATGCCGGCCTGCCAGTCATCGATCGCGCGTTCCGCATCCGCCGGATCCCGACCGTCGAACATGGACGACTCCCCTCCCCCGTCACGAGGTCGAATTCACGGTAGCTCCGGCCGCCGAGCGCGAACGGGCCTGTGGATAACTTTCGGGACGCCGGTGAACCGGATTGTCGGACCGGCGCGTTACGGTGCCCCGGTGAATGCGAACGGGCCGGTCAGCCCCGCGGTCGAGGCCGCTCGCGTGGTCGACGCGGTGCTGCGTGACCTGCGCACCGGCGACCATCGCGGCGTGGTGGTCGACTCGCCGCCGGGTGCCGGGAAGTCGACTTTGGTGGTGCGGGCGGCCGGCGAGCTGGCCGCCACCGGCTCCCCGCTGATGATCGTGGCGCAGACCAACGAGCAGGTCGACGACCTAATCGAGCGGCTCGGCACGCGTTCGCCGCAGCTCGGCGTGGGTCGGTTGTCGGCGGTCGACTACACGCCGAGCGAGCGGGTGCGCGCCCATCCGAGGTGTCGGGTGGGCGCCAAGGTCGCCGACCTGGACGGGCCCGCGGTGACCATCGCCACGGCCGCGAAGTGGGCCACCCTCGCCGAGGGGCGCTGGCCGTGGGCGATCGTCGACGAGGCGTACCAGATGCGGTCGGATGCTCTGTTGCGGGTGGCGCCCCGGTTCGAGCGAGCCCTGTTCGTCGGCGATCCGGGTCAGCTCGACCCGTTCTCCACGGTCGAGGTCGACCGCTGGACCGGCCTGTCCTGGGACCCGATGCAGAGCGCCGTCGCCGTCCTCCTGCGGCACAACCCGGACCTGCCCGTCCACCGTCTGCCGGTGTCGTGGCGGCTGCCGGCCTCCGCCGCGCCGGTC
>DASWMR010000299.1:0-2054 GCA_036399635.1 Actinoplanes sp.
CGCGAAGCCGGGTGTGGGTGGTCAGCTGCCCGGAAACAAGGTGTGGCCGTGGATCGCCAAGACCCGGCACGCCACCCCGGGCGTCGGCCTGATCTCCCCGCCGCCGCACCACGACATCTACTCCATCGAGGACCTGGCCCAGCTCGTCCACGACCTCAAGAACGTCAACCCGGCTTCGCGCGTACACGTCAAGCTGGTCAGTGAGATCGGGGTCGGCACCGTCGCCGCCGGCGTGGCCAAGCTCAAGGCCGACGTCATCCTGATCTCCGGCCACGACGGCGGCACCGGCGCGTCCCCGCTGAACTCCCTCAAGCACGCCGGCTCCCCGTGGGAGCTCGGCCTGGCCGAGGCCCAGCAGACGCTGCTGCTCAACAAGCTGCGCGACCGGGTCACCGTGCAGGTCGACGGGCAGCTCAAGACCGGCCGGGACGTGATCATCGCGGCGCTGCTGGGCGCCGAGGAGTTCGGCTTCGCGACCGCGCCGCTGATCGTCTCGGGCTGCATCATGATGCGGGTCTGCCACCTGGACACCTGCCCGGTCGGCATCGCCACGCAGAACCCGGTGCTGCGCGAGCGGTTCACCGGCAAGCCGGAGTTCGTGGAGAACTTCTTCCTGTTCCTCGCCGAGGAGGTCCGCGGCTACCTCGCCGAGCTGGGCTTCCGCACCATCGACGAGGCGATCGGGCACGCCGAGGTGCTCGACGTGCTGGCCGCGGTGGACCACTGGAAGGCCAAGGGCCTGGACCTGGCGCCGGTGCTGTTCGTGCCGGAGCTGGCCGCGGGCGCGGCCCGCCGCGGCGTGGTCAAGCAGGACCACGGCCTGGACAAGGCGCTGGACAACCGGCTGATCGAGCTGGCCATGCCGGCTCTGGAGTCCGGCGACACGGTCCGCGCGGAGCTCGAGGTCCGCAACGATCACCGCAGCGTCGGCGCGATGCTCGGCGGCGAGGTGGCCCGGCGGTACGGCGGGAACGGCCTGCCCGACGACACCATCGCGTTCACCCTGCGCGGCACCGGCGGCCAGTCCTTCGGCGCCTTCCTGCCCCGCGGGGTCACGCTGCGGCTGATCGGTGACACCAACGACTACGTCGCCAAGGGACTCTCCGGTGGCCGGGTGATCGTGCGCCCGGCCGAGAACGCGCCGTTCGTCGCGGAGGAGAACATCATCGCGGGCAACACCATCCTGTACGGCGCCACCGGTGGTGAGGTGTTCCTGCGAGGCCGCGCGGGTGAACGCTTCGCGGTCCGCAACTCCGGCGCCGCCGCGGTCGTCGAGGGCGTCGGTGACCACGGCTGCGAGTACATGACCGGCGGCACCGTGGTGGTGCTCGGCACCGTCGGGCGCAACTTCGCCGCCGGCATGAGCGGCGGCACCGCCTTCGTGCACCGGCTGGACGCGGCCCGGGTCAACCCGGAGCTGGTCGACCTGACCCCGCTCAACGCCGAGGAGCAGGAACAGCTGCACACCCTGGTGCGCAAGCACTTCGCCGAGACGGACTCCGCCGTGGCGCAGCGCCTGCTCGCCGACTGGCCGGCCGCGGTCAGCGAGTTCACCGCGGTGGTGCCGCGCGACTACAAGCGCGTGATGGAACTGATCAAGACCGCCGAAGCCGCCGGTCGGAACATCGACGAGGCGGTTATGGGGGTTACCCGTGCCTGATCCCAACGGTTTCCTGCGCTACGAGCGCCAGTTGCCCAAGCGGCGCCCGGTGCCGGTGCGCATCCGCGACTGGCACGAGGTGTACCCGCCGGCCGGTGAGGAGCTCATCCGCGACCAGGCGACCCGGTGCATGGACTGCGGCATCCCGTTCTGTCACGAGGGCTGCCCGCTGGGCAACCGCATCCCGGACTGGAACGACCTGGTCCGGACCGGTGGCTGGGACGCGGCGGCCGAGAGCCTGCACGCGACGAACAACTTCCCGGAGTTCACCGGCCGGCTCTGCCCGGCGCCGTGCGAGGCTGCGTGCGTGCTCGGCATCGCCGACGACCCGGTGACCATCAAGCAGGTGGAGGTGGAGATCGCGAACCCCGCGTTCGCCACCGGTCTGCGCCCG
>DASWMR010000300.1:0-2106 GCA_036399635.1 Actinoplanes sp.
CGATGACCAGCGCGATCAGCAGTCCACTGCGGCCGCCGATGAGCGACCCCGCGGCGAGGATGAGACCGCCCATGAGGCCGAGGAGGGCGGCGGTCTTGAGTCCGTTGTTCCAGCGCTGCACGACCCTCTCAACGGCGCCGCGGGAGCGACCGTTCCCGCGCCACGACCGGTGGAATGCCCTGCCCCCGGTGGCCGTTGCCCGTCGAGAATGTGGAACCACCTTCGGGTCTCTGTACCCCGCGGTGTAAAGCGCACGTAACCTCGGCCGGTGGAGGTACACCACTGATGACTGCCAGCACCCCGCCGCCCATCGGCGCGCCCGACGACGAGGTCTCCGCGCACGCCGCGCACGCCGCGACCGGCGGGCTCGTCAAGAGCGTGGTCGCACTCGACCGCGTCGTGATCCGTCTGGCCGGCGACTCCGGTGACGGCATGCAGCTGACCGGCAACCGCTTCACCAGCGAGACGGCGTCCTTCGGCAACGACCTGTCGACGCTGCCGAACTTCCCCGCCGAGATCCGGGCGCCCACGGGGACCCTGCCGGGTGTGTCGTCGTTCCAGCTGCACTACGCCGACCACGACATCATGACCCCGGGTGACGCCCCCGACGTCCTGGTGGCGATGAACCCGGCGGCGCTGAAGTCGAACCTCTCCGACCTGCCCGGCGGCGGCCTGCTCATCCTGGACTCCGACGAGTTCACGCCCCGGAACCTGGCGAAGGTCGGCTACGCGACCAACCCGCTGGAGGACGGCTCCCTCGAGGGCTGGCAGACCGTGCCGGTGCCGCTGACGTCGATGACGCTGGACGCGCTCGCCGACTCCGGCCTGGGCAAGAAGGAGGCCGAGCGCAGCAAGAACATGTTTACGCTCGGCCTGCTGAGCTGGATGTACCACCGGCCCACCGAGGGCACGGTGCGCTTCCTCGAGCGCCAGTTCCGCCGCAAGCCCGAGATCGCCGCGGCCAACATCGCCGCGTTCCGCGCCGGCTACAACTACGGCGAGACGACGGAGGCCTTCGCGGTCTCCTACGAGATCAAGCCGGCCCCGATGGACGCGGGCACCTACCGCAACATCTCCGGCAACCAGGCGCTGTCGCTCGGCCTCATCGCGGCCGGGCAACGGTCCGGCCTGCCGATCTTCCTCGGCGCGTACCCGATCACCCCGGCCTCGGACATCCTCCACGAGCTGTCCAAGCACAAGGCCTTCGGCGTGCGCACGTTCCAGGCCGAGGACGAGATCGCCGGCATCGGTGCGGCGCTGGGCGCCTCCTTCGGCGGTGCGCTGGGCGTGACGACGACGTCGGGCCCCGGTGTGGCGCTCAAGGCCGAGACGATCGGTCTCGCGGTCATGACCGAGCTGCCGCTGCTGATCATCGACGTGCAGCGCGGCGGGCCCTCCACCGGCCTGCCGACGAAGACCGAGCAGTCGGACCTGCTGCAGGCGATGTTCGGCCGCAACGGCGAGGCCCCGCTGCCCGTCATCGCGCCCCGCTCGCCCGGTGACTGCTTCGACGCAGCCATCGAGGCCACGCGGATCGCGCTGACCTACCGCACCCCGGTCATGCTGCTCTCCGACGGCTACCTGGCCAACGGCGCCGAGCCGTGGGCCGTGCCGGACGTCGACTCGCTGCCGGACCTCACCGGCACGGTCGGCTTCGCCACCGGGCCGAACGCCGAGTCCACCGACGGCACGCCGGAGTTCCACCCCTACCAGCGCGACCCGGAGACCCTGGCGCGCGCGTGGGCGGTCCCCGGTACCGCCGGGCTGCAGCACCGCATCGGCGGGCTGGAGAAGGCCGACGGGAACGGCAACATCTCCTACGACCCCGCGAACCACGACTTCATGGTCCGCACCCGGCAGGCCAAGATCGACGGCATCGCCGCCTCGATCGGCCCGACCGACGTGGAGGACCCGGACGGCGACGCCCGCGTCGCCGTCATCGGCTGGGGATCGACCTACGGCCCGATCGGGGCCGCCTGCCGCCGGATCCGGGCCTCGGGCCGCTCGGTCGCCCAGCTCCACCTGCGCCACCTCAACCCGCTGCCGGCCGACCTCGGCGAGATCCTCGCCCGCTACGACCGGGTCGTCTGCCCCGAGATGAACCTC
>DASWMR010000301.1:0-2078 GCA_036399635.1 Actinoplanes sp.
CGGGGCCGGCCAGTTCGGACGGCCCGTCCGTGGCCCGGCTACGGCGGAGGGTTGCGAATCGCATTCGGGTGATCCTCTCACCAATTCGCGCCGCGGCGGTGTCCGCCACGCGGCTCGTCCTGGCTCGGCGGTCAGCGTCGAGCTCGCCGGCCTCGCCATGCCGCACGCCCGGGTCGAGGTGGCCGTGCCGCGCCGGACGGCGGGGCGCGACGAGCCGACCGTCACGGTCGACGGCGCCGAGCTGCCGGTCGGCCCGGACGGTGCCGACGAGGTCGAGCTGCGGCTGCTGGCCCATCCCGGCGCGCCGTCGTTGCCGCTGCAGAAGGGCGCGTCCGGCGGTGAGCTGTCCCGGGTGATGCTCGCGATCGAGGTGGTCTTCGCCGGCGCCGGCGGCCCGCCCACACTGGTCTTCGACGAGGTGGACGCGGGCGTGGGCGGCCAGGCCGCGGTCGAGATCGGCCGGCGGTTGGCCCGGCTGGCGCGCACCCACCAGGTGCTGGTGGTGACCCACCTGCCGCAGGTGGCCGCGTTCGCCGACCGGCACCTGGTGGTCGCCAAGGACACCAGCGGCGCCATCACCACGAGCGGGGTGCGGGTGGTCGAGGAGACCGATCGGGCCCGCGAGCTGTCCCGGATGCTGGCCGGCCTGCCCGATTCCGACCTGGGCATCGCGCACGCCGAGGAGCTGCTGGCGGTGGCGGGCCGAGAGAAGAGAATCTGACAGTACGGGAGAATCACCTGATCAGGGCCGGTCATGGCATCGTGACCGGCGAGGACTAGTCGGGCGTTATGCCCTTTTTGTGGGTGAGATCGCGCATGTCGCGAACAGGCCGCGTGATTCGGCATGTCAGGATGGCCGTGATGCGACTTCCCACCTTGCGCCGCACGCGCACCACCGATCCGGACGCGATCACCGGCACCGCCCGTCTCGACCGGCGGACCAAGCGCCTGACCGGTCGGCTGCGGCCCGGCGACATCGCCGTGATCGACCACGTGGACATCGACCGCGTGGCCGCTGACGCGCTGGTGGCGGTCGGTGTCTCGGCGGTGCTGAACGCGAAGCCGTCGATCTCCGGTCGGTACCCGAACCTGGGCCCCGAGGTGCTGATCAAGAACGGCATCCTGCTGATCGACAGCCTCGGCGAGGAGATCTTCGAGCGGCTGCACGAGGGTGCCGCGATCGTCATCGACAACGACACCGTGCTGCTCGACGGCGAGCCGGTGGGCAGCGGCGTGCGGCAGGACGCGGACACCGTTGCCGCCTCGATGGCGGACGCCCGTGAGGGCCTGTCGGTGCAGCTCGAGGCGTTCGCGGCGAACACGATGGACTATCTGCGCCAGGAGCGCGACCTGCTGCTGGACGGCGTGGGCGTGCCGGACGTGCAGACCCGGATCGCCGGCCGGCACGTACTGATCGTGGTCCGCGGCTACGACTACAAGGACGACCTCGACGTCCTGCGGCCCTACATCCACGAGTACAAGCCGGTGCTCATCGGCGTGGACGGCGGCGCGGACGCCCTGGTCGAGTCGGGGTACACCCCCGACATGATCATCGGCGACATGGACTCGGTCACCGACGACGTGCTGCGTTGCGGTGCCGAGGTGGTCGTGCACGCGTACCCGGACGGCCGCGCCCCCGGACTGGAGCGGGTGCACCGGCTGGACGTGGCCGCTCTGACCTTCCCGGCCGCGGCCACCAGCGAGGACCTCGCGATGCTGCTCGCCGACGAGAAGGGCGCCACCCTGATCGTCGCCGTCGGCACGCACGCCAACCTGGTGGAGTTCCTCGACAAGGGCCGCGGCGGGATGGCCTCGACCTTCCTCACCCGGCTCAAGGTCGGCGGCAAGCTGGTCGACGCCAAGGGGGTGAGCCGGCTCTACCGGCAGAACATCTCCGGCTCGGCGCTGCTGCTGCTCATCCTCTCGGCGATCGCCGCGATGGCTTCCGCCGTCGCCGTGTCGACGATCGGGAAGGCGTACCTGACCGTGATGTCCGAGTGGTGGGACAATCTCGTCTTCCGGCTCGGCCAGCTCTTCTAACAGGGACCTCGGGGCATGATCAACTTCCGGTACCACGT
>DASWMR010000302.1:0-2239 GCA_036399635.1 Actinoplanes sp.
CGGGTCGCCGGCCGTTCGTAGATCTCCCGCGGCGTGCCGAGCTGTTCGATCACCCCGGCGTTCATCACCGCGATCCGGTCCGACATAGTCAGCGCCTCGCCCTGGTCGTGCGTGACGTAGACGAAGGTGATCCCGACCTCGCGCTGGATGCGCTTGAGCTCCACCTGCATCTGCTGGCGCAGCTTGAGGTCCAGGGCACCGAGCGGCTCGTCGAGCAGTAGCGCCCGCGGCCGGTTGACCAGCGCCCGGGCCAGCGCCACCCGCTGCTGCTGCCCGCCGGACATCTCCCGCGGCGAGCGCTTCTCCATGCCGGTCAGCGACACGATCTGAAGAATCTCGCCGACCCGGCGCCGGATCTGGCTCTTGGCGACCTTCTTGCGCTCCAGACCGAAGGCGACGTTCTGGTACGTGTTCAGGTGCGGGAAGAGCGCGTAGGACTGGAAGACCATGTTGATGTCGCGCTTGTTCGGCGACACGTCGGTGACGTCCTGCCCCGCCAGGTAGACCTTGCCCGCGGTCGGCTCCTCGAAGCCGGCGATCATCCGCATCGTGGTGGTCTTGCCGCAGCCGGACGGCCCGAGCAGCGAGAAGAACTCGCCCTGGGCGATCGCCAGGTCGGTCCGCTTGACGGCAGGCACCGTCTCGCCGTGCGACAGGTAGTTCTTCTGGACGCCGACGAACTCGATCGCCGGATGGTCGCCGCTGTGCTGGGGGGTGGTCATGTCGGTCCTCATTCGCGCTGGGGGCGTACGGGGGGCGGCTAGCCCAGACGACGAGCGACCTTGACACACGCCGAGGACCAAAGACAAGGGAATCCGAAGTAGTTTCCCGAACTGAAACGGAATCAGAGGTCAACGGCCGTTTCCAGCTACGCAATCCGGCATTCACGACCGGTAAATACCGATTCAACGGGTCTGCGGAAAACCCAGGTCGACCGCGGAGGTGCCCGGGTCCGGCCAACGGGAGGTGACGACCTTGGTACGGGTGAAGAAGTGCACGCCGTCCGGGCCGTACATGTGGGTGTCGCCGAACAGCGAGGCCTTCCAGCCGCCGAAGGAGTAGTAGGCAACGGGGACCGGGATCGGCACGTTGACGCCGACCATGCCGGCGTTCACGTCGAACTGGAACTGCCGGGCGGCACCGCCGTCACGGGTGAAAATGGCTGTCCCGTTGCCGTACTCGTTGGCGTTGACGAGCGCGACCGCCTCGGCGTACGTCCCGGCGCGCAGCACGCACAGCACCGGGCCGAAGATCTCGTCGGTGTAGACGGTCATCTGCGGCGTCACGTTGTCGAGCAGGGTCACGCCCAGGAAGTAGCCCCCGGCCGGCAGGTCGGCGTCCCGGCCGTCGACCACCACTGTCGCACCGGCCGACTCACCGGCCGCGACGTAACCGGCCACCCGGTCCCGGTGCTGCGCGCTGATCAACGGGCCCATCTGCGCCTCCGGGTCGGTGCCCGGGCCGATCCGCAGCTTCGGCAGCCGCGCCGCGATCGCGTCCACCAGCGGGCCGGCCACCTCGCCGACCGCGACCACCACGGAGACCGCCATGCAGCGCTCCCCGGCCGAGCCGTACGCGGCGCTGACCGCGGCGTCGGCGGCCGCATCGAGCTCGGCGTCGGGGAGCACGACCATGTGGTTCTTGGCGCCGCCGAGGGCCTGCACGCGCTTGCCGTGCGCGGTGCCGGTCTCGTAGATGTACCGGGCCACCGGGGTGGAGCCGACGAAGCTGACGGCCGCGACGTCGGGGTGGACCAGCAGCGCGTCGACCGCCTCGGCGTCGCCGTTGAGCACGGTGAAGACGCCGTCCGGCAGGCCGGCGTCTCGCCACAGCGCGGCCAGGAACAACGCGGCGGACGGGTCCTTCTCGCTCGGCTTGAGCACGAACGCGTTGCCCGCGGCGATCGCCGTGGTGCACATCCAGAGCGGCACCATCGCCGGGAAGTTGAACGGGGTGATGCCGGCGACCACGCCGAGCGGCTGGCGGATCGAGTACACGTCCACGCCGGTCGCGGCCTGCTCCGAGTAGGAGCCCTTCATCAGGTGCGGGATGCCGGTGGCGAACTCGACGTTCTCCAGGCCCCGGGCCACCTCGCCGGCCGCGTCGGCGAGCACCTTGCCGTGCTCGGCGGTGATGATCGCGGCGAGCTCACCGGAGCGGGCGTGCAGCAGCTCGCGGAAGGCGAAGAGCACCGCCGAGCGCTGGGACAGCGACGCCGAGCGCCACGCCCGGCCGGCCT
>DASWMR010000303.1:0-1952 GCA_036399635.1 Actinoplanes sp.
CCAACCGCTCACCGACGATCAGCAGCGAGCCGGGCGCGCTGAGCGCAGCGGCGACCGCCGGGTCGTCGGCCAGCAGCCGGGCCTCGTCGCCGGGGACGGCCGCGACAAGCGTCGCGCCGAGCTTGGTGAAACCCCGCGACAGGTACGGCGCCACGGCCGTGACCTGGAGCCTGTTCTTGTTGTGGCCCTTGCGCAGGCGCAGGAAGAGGATCGGGCACTCCTCCTCCGGCTCCAGCCCGGCGATGACCGCGGACGGCGCGTTCTCCACGTCGTCGTAGGTCACGTCGGACGACCCGGCGACCGAGGTGGCCAGGAAGTCGGCCTCCTCCGGGCTGAGCGGGCGGGCACGGAAATCGATGTCGTTGGTGCCGAGCGCGATCCGGGCGAACTTCGCGTACGCGTAGGCGTCCTCCACCGTGAGCCGGCCGCCGGTCAGCACGCCGACGCCGGCGCTCTTCGCGGCCGTCAGGCCCTCGGCCGCCGCGAGCAGCGCCTCACTCCACGAGGCCTCCCGCAGCTGGCCGGTCGCCGCGTCGCGGATCTGCGGGGCCATGATCCGGTCGTTCGCGGTCGCGTAGCGGAAGCCCCAGCGACCCTTGTCGCAGTTCCACTCCTCGTTCACCGCCGGGTCGTCGCCGGCCAGCCGGCGCAGCACCTTGCCGCGGCGGTGGTCGGCGCGCATCGCGCAACCGGCCGCGCAGTGCTCGCACGCGGTCGGCGAGGAGACCAGGTCGAACGGGCGGGCCCGGAACCGGTACTGCTCGCCGGTCAGCGCGCCCACCGGGCAGATCTGGATGGTGTTGCCGGAGAAGTACGAGTTGAAGGCGACGTCACCTTCGCCGTCGCCGACCTGGCCGTCGCCGGTGCCCTCGCCGCCGAAGAAGTCGTCCCGGTAGACGTTGATCTGCTCGCCGGACGAGCGGTCCATCAGGTCGATGAACTTGTCGCCGGCGATCTCCTCGGAGAACCGGGTGCAGCGCTGGCAGAGGATGCACCGCTCGCGGTCCAGCAGCACCTGGCTGGAGATGTGGATCGGCTTCTCGTACTCGCGCTTGTGCTCGTGGAAGCGCGAGTCCACCCGGCCGTTCGACATCGCCTGGTTCTGCAGTGGGCACTCGCCGCCCTTGTCGCAGGTCGGGCAGTCGAGCGGGTGGTTGGCGAGCAGCAGCTCCATCACGCCGCCCTGGGCCTTCGCCGCTACCGGCGAGGTCAGCTGGGTCATCACCACCATGCCTTCGGCAACCGTCTGGGTGCAGGAGGCGACCGGCTTGCGCTGGCCCTCCACCTCGACCAGACACTGCCGGCACGCCCCGGCTGGGGCGAGCAGCGGATGGTCGCAGAACCGCGGAATCGCGATGCCCATCCGCTCGGCGACCCGGATGACCAGCTCGCCCTTCTCCGCGGTTACCGCGATCCCGTCAATGGTCAAACTGACGGTATCGGTCTTCTTGGCAACGTCCGTCATCTGAGCCCTCCTTCGATGGCGACTGCGGGGCTGGCTCCGACTCGGCCCGCTCCATCGACTCCGCCGACCGCGGGCCTCGCTTCGCTGACGCGCCTTGCTGCCATCATTAGTGCGCTCCAACCAGGGCCTTGGCGGACAGCCGCGGGGCGGTCCGACCCTCGATGTAGTCCAGGTAGTCCTGGCGGAAGAACTTCAGGGTCGACATGACGGGCGTGGCCGCGCCGTCCCCGAGGCCGCAGAACGACCGGCCGAAGATGTTGTCCGCGGTGTCCTGCAGGGTGTCCAGGTCGGAGTAGGTGCCCTCGCCGGAGAGGATCCGGCGGTAGGTGCGGACCATCCAGTAGTTGCCCTCGCGGCACGGGGTGCACTTGCCACACGACTCGTGGTGGTAGAACTCCAGCCACCGCCAGGTCGCGTAGACCGGGCAGTCCTGGTCGCTGAAGATCTGCATGGCCGTGGTGCCGAGGATCGACCCGGCGGCGGCGAC
>DASWMR010000304.1:0-3528 GCA_036399635.1 Actinoplanes sp.
GTTCGCCGGTGCCGGGCACGCCGCCGGGCAGGGCATCGGTGTCGAAACCGACACCGTCGTCGCGTACGTCGATCGCGCAGCGGTCCTCACCGACGTCGAGGCTCACCTCGAAGGTCTCCGCCCCGGTCGCGTGGTCGACCACGTTCGCGCAGGCCTCGGTGATCGCGATCTCCAGATCGGCGCCGGAATCGTGGTCCACCTTCAGGGTGGCCAGGGCGCAGCGCAGCAGCCGGCGGACGGCGGGAACGCTTCCCGCCTCCAGCGGCAGATCGAGCCGGACTGTCATACGCATGCATCCGTCATTTCCCGATCGGCGCCGTCGCTAATCCCGTGGCCGGCTATTCCCGTGCCGGAACGCGTACCGGACGGGGGTTAAGGTCGAGGAATGATTCGGTTCGGCTACAAGGCGTCGGCGGAGCAGTTCGCTCCGGCAGAGCTCCTCGGCTACGGCGTCCAGGCGGAGCGCCTGGGCTTCGACTCGGTCTTCATCAGCGACCATCTCCAGCCGTGGCGGCACGACGGCGGGCACGCCCCGGCTGCCCTGCCCTGGCTCGGCGCGCTCGCCGCCCGGACCGAGCGGGTCCTGATCGGGACGAGCGTGCTCACGCCCACCTTCCGCTATCACCCGGCGGTGGTGGCGCAGGCGTTCGCCACGCTCGCGTGCCTCGCGCCCGGCCGGGTGGTGCTGGGCGTCGGCTCGGGCGAGTCGCTCAACGAGGTGCCGCTGGGACTGCAATGGCCGGACGGCAAGGAGCGGTTCGCCCGGCTTAAGGAGTCGGTCCAGCTGATCAAGCGGCTCTGGACCGAGGACCGGGTGACGTTCGAGGGGCAGTTCTACCGCACCGAGAAGGCGACGATCTACGACAAGCCGGAGCAGCCGGTCCCGGTCTACATCGGCGCTTCCGGCCCGGCCGCGACCCGGCTCGCCGGCCGGATCGCCGACGGCTTCATCACCACCAGCGGCAAGGGCCACGAGCTCTACACCGACACGCTGCTGCCGGCGGTGCGCGAGGGCGCCGAGAAGGCGGATCGGAAGATCGACGACCTGGACCTGCTGATCGAGGTCAAGGTCTCCTTCGACGACGATCTGGAACGCGCGCGCAACGACACCCACTACTGGGGTGCGCTCGCCCTGACGCCCGACGAGAAGACCGGCGTCGAGGACCCGATCGAGATGCAGCGCCGGGCCGACGCGCTGCCGGTGGAGCGTACGGCGACCCGGTGGATCGTCTCGTCCGATCCGGCGGAGCACGTCGCCAAGGTGGCGGAATACCTGGACATGGGCTTCAAGCACCTGGTCTTCCACGCGCCCGGCCCCGACCAGGACCGCTTCCTGCGGCTCTACGCCGAGCGCATCCTGCCCGCCCTGCGCGACCGCACGACGGGCTAGGCGCGGCTCAGCTGCCGGGTTCCTTGCGGGGCACCGCGCGCAACCGGCCACTGCGGCCGAGCGACGCGCCGGTGCCCTCGCCGTTGATCACCCGCAGATCGGGCCGGCCCTGGCGGGTGCTCTGCTGGCCCCGCCGCGGCGAGCCGGCCAGGCCCCGGGACGAGTTCTGCGCCGGCACGCGCACCGCGGGTGGCGTCTGGCCGGGTGGCGCGGCCCACGGATCGGGCCGGTGGTCTTCGGCCGAGTGAGGCTTCAGGTCCGGCCGTCCGGAGCGGTGGCCGGCCGGCCACCCCGGTAGGCGGACGTTCGGCCCGCCGCGGCCGGCGGCGCCGAAGCCGGTTCGCGAACCGTTGGCGGTTGCCGGCGGCGGGCCCGGCTTGACCTCCGCGCGGGGTTCGTGACGAGGCGACGGGCGCTGGGGTGGCGGCCCCCAGATCGGTTGGCCGCTCGACCGGCGGTCGGCGGCCACCCAGTTCGGGCCGTCCGTCTCCGCCGGCGCGTTTGCGGCCACCGGCGCGAGCCGCGTGTCGGCGGTGCCGGCGACCGGCGGCCGGGGATCGGGCACCCGGGCGGCCGGGGTGCGGGAGACCATGCTGAGCACGCTCCGGCCGGGGGCGAACGGCGACGCCAGGGCCGCACCGGCCACGATCGCCGAGTGTCCGGCCCGGCCGCGCGACCGGGTGGCGTACTCGCCGGCCATCGCCCGCAGCCAGAGCCACAGACCGGCCCGGTCGGTGCGGGCGGTGTGCCGCATCCGCGGGTAGGCCACGCAGCCCACCTCGGCCACGGTGAGCCCGCGCAGCCCGGGCCGCAACCCCAGCAGCGGTCCGATCTCCGGCCCTTCGCCCCAGGCCGTACCGGCCGGATCGGACGGGTCGGGCAGGTCCAGCCGGGCGGCCGCGTCCCGCCAGAACGCGACGTACCCGAAGCCGGGGTCGGTGCGCCGGCTGCCGAAGAGCGCGTTCACGCACCAGATCAGTAGCAGGTCGGCCCAGCGGCGGAGCCGCCCGCCGGTCAGGTCGCGGCCGCCGTCGGCGTAGCGCGAGCCGAGCACCACGTCGGCGCCGCCGACCAGGGCGTCCACGAAGCGGGGGATATCGGCCGGATCGGTCGAGCCGTCCGGGTTCAGGGTCACCACCACCTCGCCGGTGCCGGCCGCGACCCCGCACGCCAGCGCGTGGCCCAGCCCGGGCCGGGTGGGATGCACCAGGAGCGCATCCGGCCGGCCGGCCCGCACGGCGGCGGCCGTCTCGCCGGAGCCGGGTTCGGCCACCACGATGACCTCGGCGACGTCGGGCAGGCCGCGCAGCAGCAACGGCAGCCAGGCGCCGTCGCGCAGCGGCACGACAACGCTCACGGACGGTGCCGGGCGACGCAATCGGCTCGTCGCGGAGACATGCGGCGAAGGAGGCATGGCGGTGCTCCTCTGGGCTGGTTCCTGATCAAGGAAACTACCTGTTGGCAACTCGTTGGCAACTCGTCGGAACGGTGGAGTTACCCCACCTCAGCGGCCCTATCGGCGGCGATTGCCACTCTTCGGTCGCCGGCTGCCCACCCTGGGTGCCCGCGGTAGGGTCACCGTTGTGAAACTTGGTCTGCACATCGCAAACTTCACCTGGCCGGACGGCGCACCGCGGCTCGGCGCCGTGCTCGGCGAGATCGGCACGGCGGCCGACGAGTCCGGCTTCGAGCGGATCAGCGTGATGGACCACCTCTGGCAGATCGGGGTGATCGGTCCGCCCGAGGAGGAGATGCTCGAGGCCTACACCGCGCTCGGTTTCCTGGCCGCGCACACCCGCCGGGCGAAGCTGCTGACCCTGGTCACCGGTGTCACCTACCGCTCGCCCGGCCTGCTGGCCAAGGCCGTCACGACGCTCGACGTGCTCTCCGGCGGCCGGGCCATCCTCGGCCTCGGCGCCGCCTGGAACGAGGAGGAGTCGCGCGGGCTCGGTCTGCTGTTCCCGTCCACCAAGGAGCGTTTCGAGCGGCTCGAGGAGGCGCTGCGGATCTGCCGGCAGATGTTCGACGGCGACGAGACACCGTTCGAGGGCAAGCACTACCGGCTCGAGCGGCTGTTGAACTCCCCCCTGCCGCTGAGTCGCCCGCGCCCGCCGATCCTGGTCGGCGGCGGCGGCGAG
>DASWMR010000305.1:0-22531 GCA_036399635.1 Actinoplanes sp.
GCCAGAAGGCGCTCGAGGTGCTGAACGAGACAAAGCGCAAGCTGTACGCCATCCTCGCCGACAGCGAGTGATGCCAAACGGCAGACCAGAAGGCGCACTCTCCAGAGTGCGCCTTCTGGTCTGCCGTTTGGCATCACTCGCTGTCGGCGAGGATGGCGTACAGCTTGCGCTTTGTCTCGTTCAGCACCTCGAGCGCCTTCTGGCGCTGCTCGGGGGTTCCGCTGAAGCCGACCTGCTTGAGGGCGCCCATGATGCCGACCGCCGCGTCGCGAAAATCCTGCACCTGGGACATCGTCTCGTCGCCGATGCGGGACCACGGCGGGTTCCCTGCGGCGGTTTCCGCCTCGGGGCGACCGGCCTCGGTCAGGCGGTAGCTCTTGCGGCCGCCGTCTGCCTCCTGCTCGATCAGGCCCTCGTCCTCCAGCAGCTGCAGCGTCGGGTAGACCGAGCCGGGGCTCGGGCGCCAGATGCCGTTGGTGCGGGAGTCGAGCTCCTGGATCATCTCGTAGCCGTGCATCGGGCGCTCGACGAGCAGTGCGAGCAGGGCTGGGCGGACGTTGAGGCGTGCGCCTCGCCCGCCGCGGCGGGGGCCGCGCTGGCCGGGGCCGCCGAACGGGCCGCCGGGGCCGAAGTCGGGGCCGCCGTGGCCGCCCGGGCCGCCGAACGGGAAGCCCTGCGGGAAGCCGAAGCCTCGGTGGCGCCGGCCGTGCGTTTCGGTGTGGAAGTCTCTCATGACCTTCTCCGATCTGTTGTCGATAGTTAGACGATATATCGGAGAAGCATCGGAAGGCAAGGGTTTCTCGGGACGGCTGGCTTGGAGGCGTGTCAGCACGCTCGAATCTGGCAATGTGATACCTGTGCTGACGGTGCCCATTCGCCAGCTCGGTGAGCCCGAGCGCGCCGCGGTCGAGATGATCCTCGACCGGGACCCCTATGCCGGCGCTCAGATCGCCGAGCGGGTGGCGGCCCACGGGCTGAACTGGTGGCGCTCCGAGGGGCGGATCTTCGGGTACGGCCCCGGCCCTCAGGTCGAGTCGCTGGTCTGGTCGGGGGCGCATTTGGTGCCGGTCGGTGCCACGCCGGCCGCTACCGCTGCGTTCGCTGATCTGCTCGGCTCCGAGCCGCGAATCTGTTCCTCGATCATCGGCCGGGCGGATGCGGTGCTCGATCTGTGGGACCGCCTGGCCGGGCGGTGGGGGCGGGCCCGCGACGTCCGTCCGGATCAGCCGTTGCTGGTCGCCGAGCGCGATCCGGCGATCCTGCCCGACCCGGAGGTGCGGCTCGTCCGACCCAGCGAGGTCGATCAGCTCTTCCCGGCGGCGGTTTCGATGTACACCGAGGAGGTCGGCGTCTCACCGCTGCTCGACGACGGCGGGCGGGGTTATCGGCGGCGCATCGTCGAACTGGTGAAGAGCAAGCGGGCGTACGCGCGTTTTGACGGTGACCGAGTGATCTTCAAGGCCGAGCTGGCGATCGTGACCGGGCGGACCACTCAGGTGCAGGGTGTCTGGGTCGACCCGGAATACCGGGGGCGTGGGCTGGCCGCGCCGGCCATGGCGACCGTGGTGCAGGACGCACTACGCCGGGTCGCGCCGAGCGTGAGCCTCTATGTGAACGACTACAACACGGCGGCCCGACGGGTCTACGCACGCTGCGGCTTCGTCTCGGCGGGCTCGTTCGCGACAGTGCTCTTTTGAGCTGAGCACTGCCCACCCCAACGCTCAAGCCACCGGCGGCGAAGAAGCGCCGCCGGGATCGGTGGCTGCGCCCAAGTGGCGGGCGGGCGCTGGGCAACGCCGGCCCACCCACGCTCGCCGGCGGCGGCGGCGCGGGCCTATAGCGCGCTCGCGCCCCGCGGATGGCTGGACCGCGCTCTCCCGCAGCCAATGCCTGGAGCGCACCCGCCCGCAGCCAATGGCTGGAGCGCACCCGCCCGCTGCGGGTTGCTGGTTAGTGGACGGTGACTGTCGGGCCGGGTAGGAGCTCGCGCAGCTCGTCGGGGAGGTCGGCGCCCATCTCGTCGGCCAGGCGCAGGGCCTCCTCGACCAACGTCTCGACGATCACCGACTCGGGGACGGTCTTGATGACCTTGCCGCGGACGAAGATCTGGCCCTTGCCGTTGCCGGAGGCGACGCCGAGGTCGGCCTCCCGGGCCTCGCCCGGGCCGTTCACCACGCAGCCCATGACCGCCACCCGCAGCGGCACCGGGAAGCCGTCCAGCGCGGCGGTGACCTGCTCGGCCAGCGTGTAGACGTCGACCTGGGCGCGGCCGCAGGACGGGCACGAGACGATTTCCAGCCCGCGCTCGCGCAGGCCGAGCGACTCCAGGATCTGGTTGCCGACCTTGATCTCCTCGACCGGCGGGGCGGAGAGCGAGACCCGGATCGTGTCGCCGATGCCCTCGGCGAGCAGGGCGCCGAATGCAACCGCACTCTTGATCGTGCCCTGGAAGGTCGGGCCGGCCTCGGTCACACCGAGGTGCAGCGGGTAGTCGCACTGCTCGGCCAGCTGGCGGTACGCGCGGATCATGACAACCGGGTCGTTGTGCTTCACCGAGATCTTGATGTCCCGGAAGCCGTGCTCCTCGAAGAGCGAGCACTCCCAGAGCGCCGACTCGACCAGCGCCTCGGCGGTGGCCTTGCCGTACTTCTCGAGCAACCGCTTGTCGAGCGAGCCGGCGTTCACCCCGATCCGGATCGGAACGCGCGCGGCCGACGCGGCCTGCGCGATCTCCTTGACCTTGTCGTCGAACTGGCGGATGTTGCCCGGGTTGACCCGGACGGCCGCACAGCCGGCGTCGATCGCGGCGAAGACGTACTTCGGCTGGAAGTGGATGTCGGCGATCACCGGGATCTGCGACTTCTTGGCGATCGCGGGCAGGGCCTCGACGTCGTCCTGGGACGGCACGGCGACCCGGACGATCTGGCAGCCCGAGGCGGTGAGCTCGGCGATCTGCTGGAGTGTGGCGTTGATGTCGGAGGTGAGCGTGGTCGTCATCGACTGCACGCTGACCGGGGCACCGCCACCGACGGGCACACTGCCGACCATGATCTGCCGGCTGTGCCGGCGCTTGGCGAGAGGCGGCGGAGGGACGGCCGGCATTCCCAGACTGACTGCAGTCATCTCACTCACTTGAAGATCGTAATCGGGTTGACGATGTCGGCGGTCACGGTGAGGAGGGTGAACGCCCCACCGATGAGGATGACGGCATAGGTAACGGGCATCAACTTGAAGTAGTCGACCCGTCCGGGGTCGGGCTTGCGCAGCCGGGCGTACAGCCAGGACCGGGCCCGCTCGAACCAGGCGATCGCGATGTGCCCACCGTCCAGCGGCAGCAACGGCAGCAGGTTGAAGATGCCGATGAAGACGTTCAGCGCGATGAAGATTTGCCAGAAGACCTCGGGTACGCCCTTCTCGATCGCCTCGCCGCCGAGCCGGCTGGCGCCGACGACGCTGATCGGGGTGTTCGGGTCGCGCTCGGAGCCGGTGATCGAGTTCCACAGCGCCGGGATCTTCTCCGGGATCCGCTTCATCGACTCGAACGAGTTCTTGACGATCAGCCAGGCGAAGCTGCCGGTGGCCGGGACCGCAGTGGCCGGGTTGTAGTCGAGCACCCGGGCGATGCTCGATCTGTCCCAGCCGAGACCGGCGACCGCGACGTCGGCCACCTTGCCGTCCTGATCGTCGACCGGCGAGCGCTTCGCCGTGATCAGGTTGACCGTCGCGGTGGCCGGGGTGCCGTTCCGGGTGTACTCGAAGGTGACCGGGCCGGCCGACTGCGAGCGGATCGCGGCGGTCAGATCGCCGTAGTTGGTCACCGCGGTGGCGCCCACCTTGGTGATCACGTCGCCCTCGCGCAGACCAGCCGCGAACGCCGGGCCGGCCACCGCGGTGCCGGTGCCGGGCGTGCAGGTCGTCTCGGTGGTGGGCAGCTCGCGCCAGGTGCAGGGGCCAACCGTGATGCGGGCCGGCATGCTCATCTCGTCCGCGGCGGTGGCCGGGTAGGCCGGGTTCGGCAGGCCGATCGTGATCGCCATGATCCAGATACCGGCGATGGCGAGCAGGAAGTGCGTCACCGACCCGGCACCCATCACGATGGTGCGCTTCCAGACCGGGAAGCGCCACATCGCCCGATGCTGGTCGGCCGGCGCGACATCCTCGTCCTGCGGCGTCATTCCGACGATCTTGCAGAAACCACCCAACGGGATGGCCTTCAGGCCGTACTCGGTCTCGCCGCGCTTCCAGGAGAAAATCGTCGGACCGAACCCGACGAAGTACTGGGTGACCTTCATGCCGAAGCGCTTGCCGGTGACCATGTGACCCAGCTCGTGCAGGCTCACCGAGATCAGGATGGTCAGCGCGAACGCCGCCGTACCAAGCCAGAACATTCAGGCTCCTTCAGCCACAGTCGCGATCGTCCGCTGCGCCTCGGCCCGCGCCCAGTTCTCCGCGGCGAGCACCTCGTCGACGGTACCCGGCTCGGCAAAGTCGGGGGCCACGGCGAGCACCGCCGCGACGGTGTCGACGATGCCCAGAAAAGGTAGCCGACCGGACACGAACGCGGCCACACACTCTTCGTTCGCCGCGTTGTAGATGGCCGGCCGGCAGTGCCCCGCCCGGCCGGCCTCCTTGGCCAGCCGAACGGCTGGGAACGCCTCGTCGTCAAGTGGGCGCAGCTCCCAGTTGTGCGCCTCGCCCCAGTCGACCCCGGCGGCGGCGCCCGGCACCCGCTCGGGCCAGGCCAGCGCGAGGGCGATCGGCAGCCGCATGTCCGGCGGGCTGGCCTGGGCCAGCGTGGACCCGTCGGTGAACTCGACCATCGAGTGCAGCACCGACTGCGGGTGCACCATCACCTCGATGTCGTCGTAGGCCACACCGAACAACTCGTGTGCCTCGATCACTTCGAGTCCCTTGTTCACCATCGTGGCCGTATTGATGGTCACGACCGGGCCCATGTTCCACGTCGGGTGCTTGAGCGCCTCCGCCGGCGTGACGTTGCCGAGCTCCTCGCGCCGCCGGCCGCGGAAGGCGCCGCCACTCGCGGTAAGGACGAGCCGTGCCACCTCGGCCGACGAGCCGCCGCGCAGGCACTGGGCGAGCGCCGAGTGCTCGGAGTCGACCGGGACGATCTGCCCCTGTTTGGCAATCCGCCGCACCAGCGGCCCGCCGGCCACCAGCGACTCCTTGTTGGCCAGGGCGAGGATGCGACCGGCCTCCAGCGCGGCCAGGGTGGGCGCGAGCCCCAGGCTGCCGACCACCCCGTTGAGCACCACGTCGCACGGCCAGGCGGCCAGCTCGGTCATCGCGTCCGGGCCGGCCACGATCCGGGGGATCTTGAAGTCGCCGGTGGCGTAACCGCGCTTCTGCGCCTCGGCGTAGAAGGCGAGCTGCAGGTCCTGCACTACCGAGGAGCGGGCGACGCCAACCACGTCCACCCCCAGCTCGAGCGCCTGAGCCGCGAGCAGCTCGACGTTTCCGCCGCCCGCGCCGAGCGCGACAACCCGGAACCGCTCCGGATTTCGCCGGACGATGTCGATGGCCTGAGTGCCGATGGAACCGGTCGAGCCGAGCAGAACGAGGTCGCGCATGCGGCCATCCTCCCGGATGCCCGCCATCGACTCGGGTCGGGCTGTGGATAACTGCGAAATAAGTGCTGTTCTGCGCTCCCGCTCGACCTGGGCGCACCCTTCGGCGGCTTCACCGAGATCGGCGGGGTGGTCGCGGTCGCCCTCTGGCTGTACCTGTTCCACGTCATCGTCCTGGCCGGATACGCCGCCACCCGGAGTGCCAGCGCCTACCAAAGCGACGATCCACACCAACGCCGAGCAACATTTCCGGTACGGGTAGCCGCGTCTAGTCCGGTCGGATGGGTGAAGCATTCTCACTTATCGACGCGCTACGCTCCCTCGTCATGACCCTCCCCACCCAGAGCGATGTAGTGATCATCGGGGCCGGCCACAACGGTCTGGTCTCCGCGATTCTGCTGGCCCGCGCCGGCCTCGACGTCGTGGTCCTCGAGGCCGCGGCAGTGCCGGGTGGGGCGACACGCACCGAGCGGCCGTTCGCCGAGGTGCCCGGCCTGGGCCAGTCCACCGGGTCGTACCTGCTCGGGCTGATGCCGCCGGAGCTGCTGCGCGAGCTCGACGTGGACATCCCGATGCTGCGCCGCGACCCGCACTACTTCCTACCCACCCCGGGCCCGGCCGGCTCGCCCTACCTGCTCTTCGGCCGTGACCGGGCGGCCACCCGGGCCCAGCTGGCGGAGTTCTTCTCCGCCCGGGATGTCGCGGCGGACGAGCAGCTCGCGGTCGAGATCGGCGCGCTGCGCTCCGACCTGGCTCCGGCCTGGCTCGAGGAGCCCGGCACGGTCGAAGAGATCGCCGACCGGCACATCCGGCCGCAACTGCAGAGCACCTTCATCGACCTCGTACGCGGCTCGGTCGTCGACTATCTGGCCCGGTTCGGCTTCAAGAGCGAACTTCTGATGAGCATGTACGCCGTGACCGACGGGCTCTCGGGTCTGAACGCCGGTCCGGACGACCCCGGCACTGGCCACAACTTCCTGGTGCACAACATGTGCCGGCTGCCCGGCGCGGACGGCACCTGGCTGGTCGCCGAGGGCGGGATGGGCACGGTGTCCGGCCGGTTCGCCGACGCGGCCCGTGCGGCCGGCGCCCGGATCCTGACCAGCGCCCCGGTGACCGAGGTGACGGTCGACGGCGGCGCAGCCAGCGGGGTGGTGCTCGCCGACGGCCGCTCGGTGCGGGCCCGCGTGGTGCTCGGCGCCTGCGACCCGTACCGCCTGATGGACCTGGTGCCCGCCGTCCTCCCGGCGTCGCTCACCTCGCGGATGGCCCGCGTGCGGCGCACCGGCACCACGCTCAAGCTGAACCTGGCCCTGCGCGGCCTCCCCCAGTTCTCCTGCCTGCCGGCGGGCAGCCCGTCACCGTTCGGCTCGACGATCCACCTGCTGCCCGGCTCGGCCGGCCTGACCGGCGCCACGGCCGACTCACCGATGGCCGCCCTGCGAGCGATGTGGGCCGACGTGCAGGCCGGCCGGCTGCCCGACGAGCCCACCATTGAGTGGTACTTGCATACGACCGTGGACCCGTCGCTGCAGGACGCCGCGGGCCACCACTCGTCGGCCCTGTTCGTGCAGTCCGTCCCGTACTCACCGGCCGGGTCGACGTGGGAGGCCGAACTACCGGGATACGTCGACCGGCTGCTCGACATTTGCGAACGCTATGCGCCCGGCACCCGTGACCTGGTCGCCGACATGATGCCGTTGACCCCGCCCGGCATCGAGGAGCACTTCGGCATCACCGGTGGCCACATCCACCACGTCGACAACACCGTCGCCTTCGACGAGCGCATGCCGTACTTCACCGGCCTCGACGGCCTGTACGCGGGCTCGGCCGGCACCCACCCGGCGGGCAGCGTGATCGGCGCCGCCGGCCACAACGCCGCCAAGCGGGTACTCCGTGATCTCGGGGTTGCGGGGTAAGCGTCACCGATCACGCACGTCGCCGGTGTGGGGTGAGCGTTCTGGACGCGCCAGCGGCCAGCTCGCCCCGCGCCGGCCTCGGCGGGAGCGGCGGTCTGCACCACCCACCCGGCTACGACATCAGGCTCTTGATCTTGACCTTATGGGGTCTTCTCGGCTCGGATCTTGTGGCCGACGCTGGTGAGGCACTTGCCGGAGGGCAGGTCGAACTTCCAGCCGTGCAGTTGGCAGGTCAGCACGTTGCCGTCGACGATGCCGAAACGGCTCAGGTCGGCCTTGAGGTGGGGGCAGCGACGTTGCACCGTCCAGTCGCCCAGCTGGGTGTCCTCGGCCTCGACCGTCTTCTCGTGCTCGTCGTACCAGCCCTCGGCATACTGCAGGCGCTCCTCGGAGAGGCACTTGAAGAACGCGTAGACGAACTCGTTGTACTGGCCGATGCGGGCCGCGGAGAAGCGGCAGGACAGGAAGAGTGAGTTGACCCAGTCACCCTCGTCGATGTAGATCAGGTGTTCGATGAGGGCGCGCCCGGTCTTGAAGCGGTAGCGCACCTTCTCGTCGGCGTAGGGGCGAACCTGCTTGCCGGGGAAGTCGACGACTATCGACTCCACGATTTCGCCGGTCGGGCCGTCGGAGTCGGTGAGGTCGAAGCGGACCGGGCCGCCCACGCCCTTCGCGAGGTAGATCGACTCCTCCAGGAGAGGCTCGATGCGCTTCTTGAGTTCGCCCAGCACGTCGATATCGGGGTGCCGCCAGGAGGCCTTCTCGGCGGTGATCACCTCGGCCTTGCGGGCGCGCATCTCCGCCAGGTGCTGCTTCTTGTTCCGGAAGAACTCGTCCACGTCGGTCGGGTGGGTGGTCGTCGCGTCCGTGGTGGACAGCTCCGTCACCGAGCCGGGCAAAAGCACGACCCCGTTATTTCGGCCTATCTTGGCATATTCCGACATGAAGACCGACTGATCGGGGAAGATGTTGCCCTCGTCGCCGAAGATGTCGTTGAACTTCCACAGGTCGTCGTCGAGGAAGCAGGGCGGGCCGGCGATCGGGAAGACGTGGTCGGCCAACAGATCGTCGATGTAGCGCCAGGTGCGGTCGAACTGGCGGTCGCGCTTCTGCTTGCCGAACGCCGTCTTGGCGGCCTCGGGCAGCTCGTAGACCATCGGGTACCAGATCGCGCCGGAGAACTGCAGCAGGTGCGCGTGCACATGGCCGAGCTCGGCGAAGGTCGTCAGGTCGGTCGGGCGGGCGTCGTTCTGGTTCAGCAGGCGGATGCCGTCGTGCTCGACCCAGAGCGAGGAGTCGCCGATCGGGCCGTCGGTCGGGCTGATCAGGGCCTGGATCATCACCTTCAGGCCGCCGTCGAGCTCGTGCACCTCGTTCGACCTGGTCCGCAGGAAGCTGGTGAAACCCAGCTCGCGCAGCTCGTCCTCGAGTTGGCTGGTCGGGTATTCCGGGAGCAGGACGGTGGCCTTCTTGCTGATGAAGCGGCGCAGGTGGGCGGCGTCGAAGTGGTCGCGATGCAGGTGCGACACATAGAGGTAGTCGACGTCGCCGAGCGTCTCCCAGTCGAGCAGGGAGTTGTCGGGAAAGGGAAACCACGACGCGAAATAGGCCGGATTGACCCACGGGTCACAGAGAATGCTGCCGGCGGCCGTGTCGATTCGCATGCTCGCGTGCCCCGTGCCCGTGATCCGCACCGTTACCGCTCCCTCAACTTCGAGAATCGAGTGTCCGACCGCATCGAAGGTACCGGGTCCGGGTTGGTGAGCCGCGCGCGGCGCCGCCATGCGAGACTTGGCCACGGATGTGATCGCCTTCGAGGAAGGACTTCGGCGTGTCTGCGGAATCGGACCCCGTCTACGCTCCCGACCAGCTCAAGCCGGGCAATCGCAAGTGGGCCCGGCGCGGCGCTCTCGGTACCGCCGTCATCATGCTGATGTACCTGTGGGGCAACCATGAGGGCAACACCGAGAACGTCTTCCTGCTGCTCTTCGCCGTCGGCCTGGTCGCCATCGTGGTCGGCGACACCGTGCTACGCCGCGCCGGCCTCAAACCGAACGACCAGTGAAGCCATGAAAAAGGCCCGCTTATGCGGGCCTTTTCCGTCGGTTCAGCGGCGCCGCAGCAGCAGGTCCTTCACCTCGCGCAGCGCGGCGTCGACCTCAGCCTCGAAGTAGCCGCCGGGCACCAGCCCGAACTGCAGCATGTCCAGCTCGTTCTCCGGCACCGGCATCGGACCGCGGCCGGTCATCGCCTGCAGGATGCCCTCGAACAGGCGGTCCACCTGCATCGGGTCGTACCCGCTGCCGAAGCGCCTCGGCTGGAACGTGCGCCGCAACTGGTCGACCCGGTAGATCTCGCCGCCCGGCTCGCCCATCGGCGGCTGGATCTGCGGCTGCTGCGGTTGGCCGTACCCGGGCGGGCCGCTCATCGGCGCGTTGCCGGCCGGCGGGCCACTCATCGGCGGACCGCCGTAGCCTCGCGGATCCGGTTCGCGGTGCGGCATCCGGACCTCGGCGGTCATGTCGGACCTGCCATGCCGTCCCGCCTCGAAGCCGTCGAAACCGCCGGTCTGCTCGTAGCCCTGGTCGTAGCCGCGCTGGTCGTAGGTCGGCTGACCGCCGGTCGGGTAACCCTGTGGTGCCGCCGGGCGTTGCGGCAGCTGCGGCGGCGGGGGCTGCTGCTGCTGGCCGCCGTACGTCGGCGGCTCGTCATACCGGCCGTACGGATCGGGGCCCGGCATCTGCGGACGTTGCTGCTGGGCCATCCGGTCGTCGCGGATCGGCGGGGCGGGCAGGCGCTCGGTTGGTGGCGCCATCCGGGAGGGCGAGCTCATGCCGCCCATCGCGGCGCTGAGACCCTGCCGACTGATGCTGCCGGTGGTGAGGCCGCCGCGCATCGAGTCACGCATCGGGTCGGTGGCGGGGGCACCGCGACCGCGGTCCTCGAGCTCGGCCAGCTGCCGCTCCACCCTGTCCAGGTGGAGGTCGACCTGCCACTCGTCGTAGCCGCCGAAACGGACGCGGAAGACGACGTCGTGCACCTCTTGGGCGCCGACGGGTGGGCCGGCCTGCTGGCCCGCGAGAGTGGCCTCGACGCGGTCGAGGAAGGCGTCGACCTCATCGACCTTGTAGCCGCGCCGCAGCGCGCGGCGACGGAAACGCTGCCCCTGACTCGTCACAACGTCTCCCACTCCACTAGCTGGGACCTGCGCCCAGTCACTGTGCCACCTCCGCGTCGGCGGCGACGCCCCCGGCGTTCGCCGCGGTGAGCTCACCAGCGGCCAGCTGGCCGCACGCGCCGTCGATCTCCCGGCCCCGGGTGTCGCGGACCGTCGTCGCCACGCCGGCCTCGCGGAGGCGCCGGACGAACTCGCGCTCGACCGGTTTCGGACTTGCGTCCCACTTGCTGCCCGGAGTCGGGTTCAGCGGGATGAGATTCACATGGGCCAGCTTGCCGCGCAGAAGTCGACCAAGGTGGTCGGCACGCCAGGGCTGATCGTTTACGTCCCTGATCAGGGCATATTCGATCGAGATCCGGCGCCCGGTCCGTGCCGCGTACTCGAACGCGGCATCGAGCACCTCGGCCACCTTCCAACGCTGGTTGACGGGCACAAGCTCATCGCGCAGATCATCATCAGGGGCGTGCAAGGACAACGCAAGAGTCACGGACAGCTCTTCGGCTGTCAACCGGCGCATAGCGGGCACCAGACCCACGGTCGACACGGTTATGTGCCGTTGCGAGAGACCCAGACCCTCCGGCGCCGGCGCGGTCAGCCGGCGGACCGCCTCGATCACCCGAGGATAGTTGGCCAGTGGCTCGCCCATGCCCATGAAGACCACCCGGGACAGCCGCGGCGGTGACCCGGTGACCGCACCGGACGCCGCGACGGCGGCCAGGTAGACCACCTGGTCGACGATCTCGGCGATCGACAGGTTGCGGGTGAGCCCCTGCTGGCCGGTCGCGCAGAACGGGCAGGCCATGCCGCAGCCCGCCTGGCTGGACACACACGCCGTCACCCTGTCCGGGTAACCCATCAGCACGCTCTCCACGAGCGCACCGTCGTGCAGCCGCCACAGCGCCTTGCGGGTGGCTCCGTCGTCGCAGGCCAGCTCGCGGACCGGGGTCAGCAGCGCAGGCAGCAGATCGGCGGCCAGCCGGGCGCGGGCGGCGGCCGGCAGGTCGGTCATCGCCTCGATGTCGCGCACCAGGCGGCCGAAGTAGTGGGTGGACAGCTGCTTGGCGCGGAACGCGGGCTCACCCAGCGCGGTCACCGCGGCCGCGCGGCCGGCGAGATCGAGGTCGGCGAGGTGGCGCGGGGGCATCGAGGCCCGGCGCCGGGTGGTGACCGCATCGGGCTGATCGGGGCTGATCGGGATGACCGGAAGAATCGTCATGGCGTCTCCCAGTCTCCCACGCTCGGCGAGTTCCTCATTCATTGCTGGTTCGCCGCGATCAGAGCGAAGAGCAGGTACGCCGGGGGGACCGCGAACAGGATCGAGTCGAGCCGGTCCATTACGCCGCCGTGGCCGGGCAGCAGGTTGCTCATGTCCTTGATGCCGAGGTCCCGCTTGAGCATGGACTCGCCCAGGTCACCGACGACCGCGACGGCCGACAGTACCGCGCCGAACAGCAGGCCCCAGTAGAACGGGATGTCGAGCAGGAAGTAGAGCAGCAGGGAACTGCCGATCGCGGCCGCGCCGATCGAGCCGGCGAAGCCCTCCCAGGTCTTGCCGGGGCTGATCGACGGTGCCATCTTGCGGCGGCCGAAGAAGACACCGACCACATAACCGCCGGTGTCCGAGAGAACCACCGCCAGCAGCGTGCAGAGGACCCGCCAGCGACCGTCCGTCGCCGGGTCCGGCTGTTGCAGCAGCACCGCGAAGCCGAGCAGGAACGGCACGTAGACCGCGACGAGGACGCTGGCCATCAGATCGCGGCGGACGGCGGTGACGCCGTCGGCGAGCCGCCACAGCACCGCGGCCAGGATCGTGGCCACCAGGCCGAGCAGGAGCGCGTCCGGGCCGCCGTACCGGGCCAGGCCGGTCATCAACAGGGCGCCGGCGAGCAGCGGGACCAAGGGAGCGTCGGCGCCGGTGGCGCGCAGCGCGCGGGCCATCTCCCAGACGCCGGCACCGGCGGCGACCAGGAGCACACCGAGGAAGGCCGCGGGCTTGAAGATCAGCGAGAGCAGCACCGCCAACACGAGGCCGACGCCGACCGCGATGGCGGCCGGCAGGTTGCGGCCGGCACTCGGCTTGCCGGCCCTCCGCCGGCCCCGGCGCTTCTCGACCGGGGGTGTGGATACCTCGTCCGCCTGCGAAGCCGGCTCGGGCCGGCGCCAACCGGGAGGCTGGTGCCGGAAGTCGGCGTAGGGGACGCCGTCGGACGGCGTCCCCGTGTCGTTGCCGGAGGCCTGCCCGGCACGCGGATCGAGGTAGGACATCAGACCTCGAGCAACTCGGCTTCCTTGTGCTTGACGAGCTCGTCCACGACGGCGACGTAACGGTGGGTCACGTCCTCGAGCTCCTTCTCCGCTCGCCGGCCGTCGTCCTCGCCGGCGTCGCCGTCCTTGACCAGCTTGTCCAGCTGCTCCTTGGCCTTGCGGCGGACGTTGCGGATGGCCACCCGGCCCTCCTCCGCCTTGCTCCGGGCCACCTTGATCATCTCGCGGCGGCGCTCCTCGGTCATCTGCGGCAGGTGAATGCGCAGCTGGGTACCCTCGTTGTTGGGGTTCACGCCGAGGTCGGAGTCGCGGATCGCCCGCTCGATCGCGCCGAGCTGGGACGCGTCGTACGGCTTGACGATCACCATGCGCGGCTCCGGGACGCCGACCGAGCCCATCTGCGTGACAGGCGTGGGCGCGCCGTAGTAGTCCACCATGATCTTGGAGAACATCGCCGGGGTGGCCCGCCCGGTGCGGATCGCGGCGAACTCCTCCTTGGCATGCTCGACCGCGCTTTCCATCTTTTCTTCGGCCTCGAAGAGGGTCTCGTCGATCACCGGCTCTTCTCGCCTCCTTGCTGTTTCGGTTTTGCGGGGACGGTTTTAAGAGGTGATCAGTGTGCCGATTTTCTCGCCGCTCACGGCGCGGATGATGGTGTCGTCACCCTGCGCGCCGAAGACGAGCATCGGCAGATTGTTCTCCTCGCAGAGGCTGAAGGCGGCCTGGTCGGCCACCCGCAGGCCACGCTGCAACAGCTCCTGGAAGGTGATGGTGTCCAGCTTCTCCGCCGCCGGGTCGACTCGCGGGTCGGCGGTGTAGACGCCGTCCACGCCGTTCTTGCTCATCAGCACCACGTCGGCGTGGATCTCCAACGCGCGCTGGGCGGTGACCGTGTCGGTGGAAAAGTACGGCATGCCGGCGCCGGCGCCGAAAATCACCGCGCGGCCCTTCTCCAGATGGCGGATGGCGCGCAACGGGATGTACGGCTCGGCGACCTGGGCCATCGTGATCGCGGTCTGCACCCGCGTCTCGATGCCTTCCTTCTCCAGGAAGTCCTGCAGGGCGAGGCAGTTCATCACGGTCCCGAGCATGCCCATGTAGTCGGCCCGGTTCCGGTCCATGCCGCGCTTCTGCAGCTCGGCGCCGCGGAAGAAGTTACCGCCGCCGACCACGACCGCGACCTGGATGCCGCGCCGGATGACGGTGGCGATCTGGCGGGCGATGCTCTGCACGACATCGGGGTCGACACCGACCGCCCCGCCGCCGAACACCTCGCCGGAGAGCTTCAGCACGACCCGGCGGGGTCGCACGACTGGCGGAGCCGGATCGTCGATCGTCACGGCCTGCTCGGTCACCATCGTCATGAGACCCGCCTTCCCTTCATGCTCAGCAGAGACCTTATGTGAGTGGGAGGCCGGGCGCAGAATCGCGTTCCCGACCTCCCGTGCCTCATGCGAGGTGCCGCCTTACTCCTGGCCGACCTCGAAGCGGACGAATCGGGTGATCTCCAGCCCGGCCTCGCTCGCCACCTGCTTGACGGTCTTCTTGTTGTCCACCACCGACGCCTGCTCGAGGAGGACGAAGTCCTTGAAGAAGGAGTTCACCCGACCCTCGACGATCTTGGGCAGCGCCTTCTCCGGCTTGCCCTCCTCCTTGGCGGTCTCCTCGGCGATGCGGCGCTCCGACTCGACGACCTCGGCCGGCACCTCCTCGCGGGTGAGGAAACGCGGCCGCATGGCGGCGATCTGCATGCCGACGGCGCGGGCGTCCGCGTCGGCTGCCTCATCCGACTTTCCGGTGTACGCCACCAGGACGCCCACCTGCGGCGGCAGGTCCTGCGCCTTGCGGTGCAGGTAGACCGCGACGGTGCCGTCGACGATCACGAACCGGTTCAGGACGATCTTCTCGCCGATCTTGGCGGAGTACTCCTGGATCGTGTCCGCGACGGTCTTGCCGTCGGGCAGCGTGGCGGCGTGCAGCGCGGCGGCGTCGGCCACCTTGTTCTGCTCGCCGAACTCGACCAGCTGCTGACCCAGCGCGACGAAGTCGGGGGTCTTGGCGACGAAGTCGGTCTCGCAGTTGAGCTCGAGCAGCGCGTTGCCGGAGTGGCTCACGATGCCGTTGGCGGCGGTGCGGCCGGCCCGCTTGCCGACGTCCTTGGCACCCTTGATGCGGAGGAGCTCGACGGCCTGGTCGAGGTTGCCGTCCGACTCGTCGAGCGCCTTCTTGCAGTCCATCATGCCGGCACCGGTCAGATCGCGGAGCTTCTTCACGTCCGCGGCGGTGTAGTTAGCCATGACTCTCTCTCGATGTCAGTTCGGGATTCGGCCGCCGCCGCCGGAGCGCACGGCGGCCGAATTGCACCTGGGTCGACTTACTCGGCGGCGGCGGGAACCTTCTCGGCTTCAACCTTCTCGGCTTGGACCTTCTCGACCTCAGCCGGAGGAGCCTCAGCCGGAGGAGCCTCAGCCGGAGCGGCCTCGGTCGGCGCGGCAGCCGCAATCGGGGCGGGCGCCTCATCGGCCTTCTTCTCCGCACCCTCGTAGAGGTCGCGCTCCCACTCGGGCAGCGGCTCGCCGTCGGCGACCACGGCACCGGCCTCGGGCTTGGTGTCGGCACCGCCACGGCCACGGCCGGAGCGGGCGATCAGGCCGTCGGCCACCGCGGTGGCGACGACCCGGGTCAGCAGCTCGGCGGAGCGGATCGCGTCGTCGTTGCCCGGGATCGGGAAGTCGACCTCGTCCGGGTCACAGTTGGTGTCGAGCACCGCGATGACCGGGATGCCCAGCTTGCGGGCCTCGTCGACAGCGATGTGCTCCTTCTTGGTGTCGACCACCCAGATCGCCGACGGCACCCGGGTCATGTCCCGCAGACCACCGAGGGTCTTGGTGAGCTTGGTCTTCTCGCGGAAGAGCTGCAGCGTCTCCTTCTTGGTGTACCCGGCGGCGGTGCCGGTCAGGTCACCCAGAGCCTCGAGCTCCTTCATCCGCTGCAGCCGCTTGTAAACGGTCTGGAAGTTGGTGAGCATGCCGCCCAGCCAGCGGTGGTTCACGTACGGCTGGCCGACTCGGGTGGCCTGCTCGGCGATCGCTTCCTGCGCCTGCTTCTTGGTGCCGACGAAGAGGATGTGGCCACCCTCGGCGACGGTGTCCCGCACGAAGCTGTACGCCTTCTCGATGTACTCGAGGGTCTGGCGCAGGTCGATGATGTAGATACCGTTGCGCTCGGTGAAGATGAAGCGCTTCATCTTCGGGTTCCAGCGCCGGGTCTGGTGCCCGAAGTGGACACCGCTTTCCAGCAGCTGACGCATGGTCACGACGGCCATGGTGGGTTTCGCTCCCTGTATCCCTGGTTGTCACGCTCACCGGCGGTGGGCGTCCTGGCGCCCGGTCGCCGGCCACGATCGGACCCGATAGTTGATCGAGACCAGGGAAGGCCGTCGCTGCTGTGCCCGGCCGCGATGAGGCGACGTGGACAACAGGCAGAGGGCGCGCGAGGTCGACCGCGCAAGGCGGTCGCCATCGGCAAGCATACGCCCAGGCCGCCGGATGCTCGGTGCCGCCCTCTTCGCCCGGTCAGGCGACGGCCAGGCCGGCTGCCAGGAGCAAGATCAAACCCGCCGGGAGGTACGCCACTGGAGCGCGCAACCACACGTCGCGGTTGACCGGGCCGCCCCGGGCGATCGCGAACAGCCCCATTCCGGTCAAGGTCATGCCGAGCGTGAGCACGACAGTCGGCACGACTGTCCGCGGCGTCGGGTCGGACGCCAGCGTGACGTCGATCAGCAGGTGCACGACCGGGATCATCAGGAGGAAGGTGACGCCCGACAGGATCATCGAGGAAACCGGGCGGCGGGTCTGATAGATCCCGGCGGCCTGCTCCCGGGCCGAGCCGGGCTCGATGGACGGCTGAACCGTCGGATACTCCTGGCCGCGGTCCGGGATCGGGCCCGAGTCGTAGTCGGCCGGCCGGGCGTGACCGCCGGTGGTCGGCGCCGCCGGGCCGGACAGCGCATAAGGATCCACCGGCCGCTGCTGGGGAAGCCGGAACGCGCCGCTCGGCCGCTCATGGACGCCGGAGTCGTACGGGTTGCCGACCGCGTGCGCGCCGGAGTCGTACGGGTTGCCGACCGCATGCGAGCCCGAGCTGTCCGGGTCGGGCCGGCCGGAATACCAGCTCGGTTCTTCGTCGGCGTAACGATGTCCATCCACGATGTCGCACCGTAGGTGACGACGGACGTCGATGCCACCACCGGGGCCATATCACGCTCGAAGGTGACCCCGCGGATTTCCACAGTTGCGTTCCGTCCACAGGCCGCGGCGAGATCGGCTGATCTGCGCCACTCTCGGACGCCATGACGACGCAACGACGAGCGGTCGGCGCCTACGGCGAACGGGTCGCCGCCCGCCACCTGCAAGACCTGGGGTTGGTGCTCCTCGACCAGAACTGGCGCTGCTCCGACGGCGAGGTCGACCTGGTCCTGCGGGACGGCGACGACATCGTGTTCTGCGAGGTGAAGACCCGCCGGGGCGGCCTCTTCGGCACGCCGGCCGAGGCCGTCGACCATCGCAAGGTCCGCAAGCTGCGGCAACTGGCGGGCCGTTGGCTTCACGAGGCCGGCGTACGCCCGCGGGAGATCCGCTTCGACGTGGTGGAGGTGTTCCCGCAGCAGCGTGGCGCCACCCGGGTCGCCCACATCCGCGCGGCGTTCTGATGAGCTACGCGCGCGTCCTCTGCGTCGGGCTGATCGGGGTGGCCGGTCACCTGATCGAGGTGGAGGCCGACCTCTCCGCCGGGCTACCTGCCGTGGTGCTGACCGGGCTGCCGGACACCGCACTGCACGAGGCGCGCGACCGGGTGCGCGCCGCCGTCGTCAACTCCGGCGAGCACTGGCCGAACCGCCGGATCACGGTCAACTTGCTGCCCGCCGCCCTACCCAAGCAGGGCAGCGCCTTCGATCTCGCGATCGCCGTGGCATTGCTCGCCGGGGCCGGCGAATTGCCGACCACCCCGCTGGACGGCGTCGTCGTGCTCGGCGAGCTCGGCCTGGACGGCACGGTCCGGCCGGTGCGCGGCATGCTGCCCATGGTCGCCGCGGCGGCCCGCGCCGGGATAACCCGGGTGATAGTGCCGCTCGGCAACGCTCGCGAGGCGGCCGTCGTGCCGGGCGTCGTCGTGCGGGCGGTCGACAGCCTGCGCCGGATGGCCGACTTCGTTCGCGGCACCGGTCCGCTGCTCGACCCCCCGCCGCCCGAGCCGCCGGCCCCTCAGCCGGGCCCCGACCTGGCCGACGTGGCCGGCCAGGAGATGGGCCGTTACGGCCTCGAGGTGGCCGCGGCCGGCGGCCACCACATGGCCCTGTTCGGCGCCCCCGGCGCGGGCAAGACGATGCTCGCCGAGCGGCTCCCGTCGATCCTGCCGGAGCTCGACGACGACGCCGCCCTCGAGGTGACCGCACTGCACTCGATCGCCGGCGTGCTCGCCGCCGACGGTGGCCTGATCCGCCGTCCACCGTTCCAGGCGCCGCACCACAGCGCCAGCGCGGCCGCCCTGGTCGGCGGCGGCACCGGCCTGGCCCGCCCGGGCGCCCTGTCCCTGGCGCACCGCGGCGTGCTCTTTCTGGACGAGGCGGCGGAGATACCTGGCGTCACCCTCCAGGCCCTGCGCCAGCCGCTGGAGACCGGCCGGGTGGTGTTGGCCCGCGCCCGCGGCACCACCGAGTTCCCGGCGCGGGTCCAGCTGATCCTCGCCGCCAACCCGTGCCCGTGCGCCTCACCGGCCGGCGACCAGCACTGCACCTGCGCACCGTCAACCCGCCGTCGCTACCAGGCGAAGCTCTCCGGCCCGCTGCTCGACCGGATCGACATCCGGCTGACGCTCAAGCCACTGACAGCGGCCCAGCTGATGATCTCGAGCAGCCCGGCCACCCCGTCGGCCGAGGTCGCCAAGCGGGTGGCCGACGCCCGCGCGGCCGCGGCGAAGCGCTGGTCGGGCGACTGGCCACTGAACGGCGAGGTGCCCGGCCCACAACTACGCCGCGCACCGTGGCGCCTGCCGGCATCCGACACGGCCGGCCTGCGACGGGCGATCGACCTGGGGCTGCTGTCGGCACGCGGCTTCGACCGGGTGTTGCGGCTGGCCTGGACAATCGCCGACCTCGACGGGCGAGAGCGCCCGGCCCGCGCCGAAATCGACGAGGCGATCCAACTCCGGATGGGAGACAGCAATGGCAGACCCACATAGCCCGCCTTCGCCCGCCGAGCCTTCGCAGGCCCAACCTCCGCTGGCCGGACCTCCGCTGGCCGGACCTCCGCACGCTGACCTCTCACCTGCGCAGCCTCCACCTGCCGAACCCACCCTGGCCAGACCTCCGCACGCTCGGCCCTCGCCTGCGGAGCCCTTACCCGCCGAGCACTCGCCTGCGGAGCCTTCGCCAGGCGGCTTCTCGGCAGACGATCCCGCCGAGTCCTCACCCGCCACCGTCTCTACGACCGTTCGTCTCACTGCCGCACGGTCACCTTCGGGCTCTCTGCTGTCCGGCTCAGTGCCCGCTAGCTTGTCGCCTTCGGGCCTCTTACCGTTCGACCGTTCGTCTACCTGCTCGTACCTCGCCGACTTCGGCGCTGAGGCCGGCGGCGATGCGGATCGGGCCGCTCGGGTGGCCCTCACCTGGCTGGCCGAGCCCGGAAACCGGGCAGTGTGGTCGCTGGTGCAGGAAGACGGCGCACCGGCCACGCTCGACCGCCTCACCAAGGGCGATATTCCGGACACCGCCTTGCGGGCCGCGGTGCTGGCCAAACGGTCTGGCCTCGATCCGCGCCGGCTGGCCGAGGCGATCCTGCATCGGGCCGAGCGGCTCGGGGCCCGGATCGTGGTGCCGTCGGACGACGAGTGGCCGATCCGCGTCGACACGTTGGCATCGCTGGAACTGGACACGCCCGGCCGTATCAACCAGGACATCCGGCCGCCTCTTTGCCTCTGGGCACGAGGCCAATGGCCGCTGGGCGACGCATTGGACCGATCGGTCGCGGTGGTCGGGGCACGGGCAGCGACCAGCTACGGCATCCACGTGACCGGCGAGATCGCGTACGGCCTGGCCGAACACGACTGGACAGTGGTTTCCGGCGGCGCGTTCGGGATCGACTCCGCGGCCCACCGAGCGGCGCTGGCGGCCGGCGGCCGGACCGTGGCCGTACTGGCCTGCGGGGTTGACCGGCCCTACCCGGCCGGTAATTCCGCGATGTTCGAGCAGATCGCCGAGACCGGCCTGCTGATCAGCGAATGGCCACCGGGCGCCGAGCCGCTGCGGCATCGCTTCCTGATCCGCAACCGGGTGATCGCCGCCGCCACGGTAGGCACGGTGGTCACCGAGGCTGCCGCCCGCAGCGGCGCGACCCAGACGATGAGCCGGGTGTTCGCGCTGCACCGCACGGCGATGGTGGTTCCCGGCCCGGTGACTTCGGCGATGTCCGTGGGCTGCCACGAGATGTTGCGGACCCGACCCGACGCGATTCTGGTCACCGGCCACGGGCAGGTGCTCGAGACAGTCGGCCGGATCGGCGAATACTTCGCCGCACCACCACGCGGCCCCGAGCATCGGCGCGACTCGCTGGACGAGGAGTCGGCCCTGCTGCTGGAGGCAGTACCCCGACGCGGCACGGCAACGCCGGAGGAGCTGGCCGCGAAGGCCGGCTTGTCTCTACGCACGGTTCTACGCCGACTGTCGCTGCTTCAGTTGGCCGGCTTCGTGGAGCGCCGGGAGGACGGCGTTGCGCTATCCGAGCGAACGGAGACAGCCCCATGAGCTTGGCCGCCCGCTCGCCCTTGGCCGCCCGCTCGCCCTTCGCCGCCCGCTCGCCCTTCGCCGCCCGCTCGCCGGTGGCGTCGTCAGTCTTCGGAGTCATCCAGGTCGCGGCGATGAACCTTCATCCACGCCTCGACGTCGTCGGTCAGCCACACCTTGCCCTGCGCCAGGTCGGCGACCGGCTTGGGGAAATCGGCACGGCTGGTGATCTGGTATGCACGCTGCCGGCTGACGCCGCCCAAACGGATGCGAATCTCGTGCGCGCCCATGAGCCGGATCGGT
Organism: Actinoplanes sp.; assembly: GCA_036399635.1. GTDB lineage: Bacteria > Actinomycetota > Actinomycetes > Mycobacteriales > Micromonosporaceae > Actinoplanes. The sequence goes on from DASWMR010000305.1 coordinate 21,034, forward strand.
TTCACTGCCACATGATCGACCGTAGGCGCGAGACTATTAGTCAATCATCAACTTGCTAGGAGACAGCTAGTCACAAGTCATCTATGGTGTACTAATGACTAGGCGTCACAAGACCACCCCACTGGTCCCGCTGACCCCCAAACATCGCCGCAGGTGGCAGACGCTCTGGCGCCGGTGCAGCTGCGGGCTGACCGCGCCCTGCGTCGACCGCCTGGTCCCCGCAGCACTCCCACCCTTCCCGCTCCGACGCCACCCTCAGCCAGAAAGGACAGTCCGCCCATTCCAGTTGCCAGCCCAATCACGGATTCCCGCTTCGGGCGCGAATCCCAGCCCGGCACGGATCCCCAGTCCAAGTGGAAATCCCGGCCCCGGTGCGAAGTCCCAGTCCATTGCCGATCCCCAGCCCGACCCGAATCCCCAGCCCCCGCGGAGCAAAAGCAAAGCGCCGATCCCCACCCCGGCAGGGATCCCCAGCCCGACGCGGATCCCCAGCCCGACGCGGATCCTCAGCACGGCGCGGAGCAACAGCACGGCGCGGAGCAACAGCACGGCGCGGGGCAACAGCACGGAGCGGAGCAACAGTGGCGGTGACCGTGGTGCAACCGGATGCACAGCACCGCGTCCCAATCTCTCCGGATTTAGATCCCATCACCCTGCCGGCGGCGAACGCACCGGCCCCGAGCAGAGCATTCGCCTGCTGGCCTGCAGCCGGCCGGCCATGGCCTATCACCACATCAACCTGAGTCCTTGGTGATCGGCGGGGCTCTGCTTACGCGCACCGAGTCAGCACGTGACATCACCACAGCCCGGAGCCGGCGGGCGATTGGGGTTACACATGACCATCGCGGCGAATCGAAGTGAGCACCTGCAAGAGCAACCTGACTGGGACTGCCGCGTCTGCCACCAACCGTGGCCGTGCGCCAACGCGAAGTCGGACTTGCTGGCGGAGTTCGGCTTGTTCCCCTCGGTGCTGACCATCTATTTGTCGGCAAAGATGTACGAGGCCGCAAGCGATCTGACCTCCCATGGCCAGCCGGTTCCGATGGATCTCTACGAGCGCTTTCTGTCGTGGGTCCGCCGCACCAACGCAAGACCGCGCACCAACGAAGGCCGCCACTACACGGTCACCCGGAACAAGAGCAGGGGGTCGGCGACGGGATAGCCACCGGGCCCTTCGTGCTGTCGTCGGCGAAGTGGTCACCGAACACTCCACCGGGGCGTGACCGAGCGACAGGGTGATCGGCTGGCCTCACCCGGCAGTCTCACCCGGCGGCCTCACCAACAAGGCCCTCCCGAAGGTCCGCTCGTCGTTGGGGCATGGACAAGGCACGGCCTGCCCGCCCACAGCGAACCCGAAGCCGCCGGGTTGATCGACCACCTTCCTAAGGCCCCTCGACCACCGGGCCAGGAATCCGGTGCCCTCGATGACCAGGATCTCGGCGAGAGATCCGAGCGGGCGGCTTCTCGAGAAGGTGCATGGCCCGGCACATGCGACAGC